>NZ_JBNHER010000177.1:0-16124 GCF_050015975.1 Dapis purpurea BLCC-M126
TCATTACTCCTACAACAGTTTTGTGGTCTACTCAACTGAAAAGCGCTGTAAAAAGGGAGGATTTAGACCACAATTTATCGGTAAGCTAGAGTTGTAAAATTTCCGTAAAAAATCATTTTCTGTACATTTTTACTGAAAATCTATTCTCTTTTCCCTGTTAAGTGTTCCCTACTTTGACAAAAAGTCTATATATTTTTCACCAAATGTCTATTAACTACTCATCTTTTATACTATTAAACTATATTTTGTCTACTATATTTTGAAGTGCGGTATGTAGGTTATATATAGTATCTTTGCGTAAGTCTTGATATAGTGTCTTTATATAAGTCCTAATATTTTTTTAATAATTCCAGATGGATACAAAACTAAATGTAGACTCTATCAAGCTAGATTTTGTTTTAGAAACTATTAACCGTAAGCTACTAGAAACCAACAATTATCCTTTAAATACCACAGAAATTATCATTCTCCAAGGTATTTGGGATAATAAGACTTATAATATAGTCGCTGAAGAGGCAAGTTATAGTTCAAGTTATCTAAGTAATGTCGTTGCTCCTGAGTTATTTAGACGAATTTCTGATATTATTGGTCAAAGAGTGACAAAGAAGAACTGTCAGACTCAACTTAAAGCATATCTCATTCTACAAGCTACTTCAAAAAAAACTGTCGTGAGTCAAGATTCCGGAAAATTTTCTCCTAGTGTAAGACAACTAATGTCACCAATATTTCCGAGTGGATCTATTTCTCTAGATTCGCCATTTTACATACAACGAGCCGATATTGAGAACCAAGTGTATGCAGAAATTGAGAAACCAGGAGCATTGGTGAGAATAAAAGCTCCCCAGGAGATGGGCAAAACTTCCCTTCTTTTGAGGGTTATAAACTATGCAGAAAGTTTGGACTATCGCACCGTGAACTTAGACTTACAACAGGTAGGTCAAGACATTTTGAGTGGTGGTATCAACAAATTTTTACGTTGGTTTTGTGCTAATATTGCTTATCAACTCAACCTAGAGCCTAACTTAAATGACTATTGGGATGAAGATATTGGTAGCAAAATTAGCTGTAGTCTATACTTTCGCAACTATTTATTACAGTCAACTAATTCTCCTCTACTCCTAGCTTTGGATGAAGTCAACCAGATTTTTGAGTATCCAGAAATAGCAAAAGATTTTTTTCCTCTATTGCGATCGTGGTATGAGGAAGCAAAAAGACGACCTGTGTGGCAAAAACTGCGTTTAGTAGTAGTTCATTCTACTGAAATTTATGTGCCTCTGCAACTTAAACAGTCACCTTTTAATGTGGGGTTACCAATTCAGTTAGGTAGTTTTAACTTAGAACAAGTTTTGGAATTAGCCCAATCTTACGGACTCGACTGGAGTGATGGAGAAGAAGCACATCTTTTGATGGCAACCACCGGAGGACATCCATCACTGGTGCATCTGGCTATTTATCATCTGAGTCGAGAAGATATAACAATGAGGCAATTATTAGAAACTGCTGCCACATCTACCGGAATTTATGGTAGTCATTTGCGACGTCATCAAGTGAAGTTGGAAGAGGAGCCAGAATTAGCGATCGCTGTACAAAATCTTGTCAATACTAATGAACCCATATTATTAGAGCCTATTATTGCTTATAAGTTAAGTAGTATGGGGTTAATTAAGTTAGATGGAAATAAGGCTACATTAAGTTGTGATTTGTATCAACAGTATTTTGGAAGTCAACAACAACCTCATTAATAATTAACAATTAATAATTATTAATTGCCTTTTCTTATATAGAAGAGGATTGGCTAAAAGGATTTTTTTTTCTTCTCTTGGTCGATTTATGATTACTTTTCAAAATTTATATTGGGAAGTCAAAGATATGGTAAATTTGTGCCATCCAAGTATTTTTGCCGTTAATTGTATATTGCGGTTAGCCCATCTGAACCTTATCTGATTCAAATTATTGAGTTTATAGGTTCTGAAAATATAATTTTTGGCTCAGATTATCCACACATGGATCGTCATTTATATTAGTTAGTTAGCATTTAATTATGAAGCTTATTCAACGTCTTGTGACTTATTTGTCTCTATTTTTGGTTTTTGTTAGTTGTTTATGGATACTGCTGATCGATCCAAGTTGGGCATATACCCATAAAAGTGATGTGGAAACTACAAGTAAAATTTCACTCAATCTAGATCCGGCATATACCCATAAAAGTAATGTGAAAATTACAAGTAAAATTCCACCCAATCCTGATTTTAATGGAGACGTGAACTATATCAGTGATTTTGCTTGGCAAACTTTTATTGCTTTGAATTGGTCTGCGCACTGTGACGGTAAACCTTTTCCAGAAGAGGGAATAAAAATTTGGGAAAAGCCTGATCCACCTCGTGTTTGGGAATTTTACTCATATCCTGAACAGGTCTTTCTATCTAAAGGAGAAAATCCTAAAGATGAACATGGTAAATTTAAGCATCAGTTTTCCCCTCCTCAATGTCTTCCCGAAATAAATAACGAAAAACTAAAATCAGAATATCTAGCCAAATACCTAGCCGAACTACCGAAATTGAGATTACAGGAAGGCACCTCTAAATATGAGGGAGAAATAAGTATTCTTGATCCCAAGTTCCCTTTAGTCGATCGTAAAGGAAATTATATTATGAATGAAGGACGAATAAACCCAATTGAAGTTAATCAAATTATCGAGAAAGGTTGGTATGATGCAAAAAATCTCAAGGACTTTTATAGCAGCTCCAATTTTCTATTGGTATGCAGTGAAAAAAAGTCTCTCAATGAAGGTGTTGGTAGAATTTCAGATTATTGCAACGATCAGCATAACAATGAAGGAGCGATCGAAGTTAAGGCTGCATGGATGGTTGCCAAAGATATGAAGGAGGAGGAAAAGAAGAAGTATTACATCACACAGCGAGGAATTGAGGTTGACACCGAAGATGGTAACAAAGTTCCTAAAATAGTAGATGTAGCTTTAGTCGGGTTTCATATCCTTCGCAAAACGAGTAATGCTGGTTGGATTTTTGCAACTTTTGAGCATATAAACAATGCACCTGATAATAAGGATATTGAGAAACAAAAAAACACTGATGAAAATTATCATCTTTACGATCCGAATTGCAAAGGAGAAATATGTCCAGAAAACAATCATTCTACTGCAAAAAAACCTTACCTCTGGGGCTTGAAGGAGACAGATATATCTCCTAAATCTCCTGATCATGTGACCAACACTATTTATGCTATGACCAAAACTATGGGCAAATATGAACCACAAATCCATTCACAAATAACTCGAGAACATCCCCTTAGTGAAGAAGTAAAAGAGATAAACAAACACTGGACAACATCACAAAAATGGGGCGAGGAAAAGGTATGGCCTCAATACTATCAACTCATTGGAGTCCAATGGTTAAGTAGTCCCGAAGTAGTTGTTAAGACTGATTATGATGAGTACTTGGTTGGTAACGAGCATTTGGCAAATGTTGCTTTAGAGCCTTTCAATCAACAAAACAATTCTTGTTTTAAATGTCATCAGAATAAGGCTAAATTGCCAGATGGCAAGAGTTTTGCAGACTTATCCTTTTTTATGAGACGCGCTGAAGATTCATCTAATAATTCCAATTAACCCTAGAGCCTGTCATCAATTAGAACTATAAGCTTTGTGAGTCAAGGTTTTTAGCGCCTGGAGTCTTTCCAAGTCAAAAGTTCAAAACTGTTGCTACATAGCACTTTCAGATTTAGACATTGCATAACAAAAATGCGTTTTCCTAAGGTCATGCTCCGCAAACATGTTGCGCAGCAAAACGTCCCTAGTGTGGTCTATTCAAATGAAAACCGCTGTAAATTTGCTTTATACTTTAGTAAGTTTATCGCAAATATTAGATTCAATCAAGGAGATTACATAATGTCATTACAATTTCCATTAAAAACTACTCTGCCAGAGGGACTATCGAACGATGAAGCTCTTATAAAGCAATCCGTAATAGAATTATCTAAACTTATAGCCTGGATTTGGTATGGTGATTCTTATCTAGTGTTTGAAGATGATCCTCGAGAAATAGAACTCAAAAACTTTATAATTGAAATTTTCAACACTCAAAGTATGTATGCCGGAGCTTGTATCTCTTACGGCAATGAACAAGCAGAAGATGTAGTAAATAGATTATCTAAGTGTATTGACTACCTGTTCACAAGTGAGAAGATTCAAAATGATGATGACGAAAAAGAGGGTTATGTTAATATTGCCCCAGTTGAAGCGAAAATACCTACACTTACATTGAACGAGCTGTTCACAAAAATTAATGGGAAAGGTTTCACACTATCATCCAAAAAAGGTAAAGAATTGGTAAATAAGTGTTACTTCATAGTGGATACCACTACATTTATTGGGAGTTATGAGGATATTCAAGATAAACGATGTCTCCCAAAAGCATTCATTTCATACATTGCCTTTCCACCCTGTTATCCACTAAATGATACAACAAAATATCAACTAAATAAATGGGTAAAGGAAGATACAACAAAAGGCGTATATATTCCTCCAGTTTTTCTTCCCTTGGGGGCTTGCTCCTAGAGCAAAATTATCTTAGGACTATGAACCCATTGGACATCTCCAATACGCGATCGCAATTCAAACAACCTTTATAACTGGTAGAACAATTGGGTAAAGTATCGATCGTTAGGGAAGAATAGTAAATATTGTAGGGGTAAACGGTGGTTTGCCCCTACTGATGGTATCAGGGCTGTTTCATTTAAAAATTTGGCGATTGCTGAACTTATTAATTACAGAGCTTTTCAGATTGATCAACCACATCGTCACAACCAAAACCCCGTAGGGACGTTCCATGGAACGTCCCTACTGTGTTCTACCGAAATGAAAATTGCTGTAAAGAGAGTTTGATACCTTTTTTTATATCAATAGGACTTACGCAAAGGCTCTATATATAGTGGCTTGGTGCGTTACGCTAGCGCTAACACACCCTACTGGACTATTTCATCTTAAATGATGCAATAGGAAGTTGGCCGGAGATTGCTTCACATTCGTTCGCAATGACAAATCTAATGCACAGTTTTAGATGAAACAGTCCACTACCAATAGCGTTCATGCGTAAATCCTAATCAAAATAGAAAATGTTAGAAAACAAAGGCGCTATTCTTTGCTATGAAAGGTTTTTATATTTCTAATTAATGACATATAGTCATTTCAGTTTAGACTAACACAAGGATTTATTACTGGCAAAGAGTTTCAGCAAAAAAAATGTTTCATTTTTATTTAAAATGACTATAGTAGCTCGTCTAGACTAAAACTGTGGGTAAAACCTAACCCCCTAACCCCCTTCCCTGCAAGGGAAGGGGGAGCATTTATCCCCTCTCCTTGTAGGAGAGGAGTCGGGGGAGAGGTTTTAATTAACTCAAATTTATCCACATTTTAAAACTAGACGCGCTAATAGTAGTAAATTTTATCACTTATCTACTTAAATTATAGTTGACTGATTAAATGATTATGGAAACTAACTATCAGCTTACTAAGCGAATATATGAAAGTGCTAATTCCTTAGTTTATAAAGGTTTATTAAAACCAGATAATCAGCCTATTATTCTGAAAATCCTCAAAGAAAATTATCCTACTGCTGCTGAACTCACTCGCTACAAACAAGAATATGAAATTACTCGTTCCTTGAATTTAGATAGCATTATTAAAGCTTACGATTTACAAAGATATGAGAAGAGTTTAGTAATGCTTTTAGAAGACTTTGGCGGTCAATCTCTAAAATTATTACTATCCCAAAGTCAATTAACCTTAGAAAACTTTCTGACTATTGCCATTAAAATAACTGAGAGTTTAGCTGCTATTCATAGTGCTAATATTATTCACAAAGACATTAACCCTTCCAACATTGTCTATAATTCCCAAACAGAACAATTAAAAATCATTGACTTTGGAATTTCTACCCGTTTATCTCAAGAATTTCTGACAGTTCTTCCCCCCCATCAATTAGAAGGAACTTTAGCTTATATCGCCCCGGAACAAACAGGGAGAATGAATCGAGGTGTAGATTATCGCAGTGATTTTTATTCCCTTGGGGTGACTTTCTATGAACTTTTAAGCAATAAACTTCCTTTTGAAACAACCGATCCTATAGAGCTAGTTCATTGTCATATTGCACAACAACCATTACCAGTACATGAACTAATTTCCGACGTTCCTTTAGCTGTATCAAATATCGTCAGTAAATTATTAGCAAAAACTCCAGAAGAAAGATATCAAAGTGCTTTGGGAATTAAAGCTGATTTAGAAACTTGTCTGGATAAATTTAAGACTTTAGGAAAAATTTCTGAGTTTGCTTTAGGAAATCAAGATATTGCTGATAAGTTTCATATTCCTCAAAAACTCTATGGTAGAGAACAAGAAGTCGATCAACTTTTAACAACATTTGAGAAAGTTAGTCTGGGAAAAACTGGAATGATTTTGATTTCTGGTTATTCAGGAATTGGTAAATCAGCGTTAGTCAATGAAATTCACAAACCTATTACAAAGCAACGAGGAAGATTTATTAGTGGGAAATTTGACCAATTCCAGAGAGATATTCCTTATTCAGCAATTTCTCAAGCATTTCAAGACTTAATTCGTAAACTTCTAAGCGAACCGGACATAACTCTACAAACTTGGAAAAATAAAATTTTAGCAGCTCTAGGAAATAACGGTCAAATTATTATTGATGTAATTCCTGAACTGGAAAAAATAATTGGGCAACAACCTCCAGTCGAACAATTAGGAGCTACGGAAAGTCAAAATAGGTTAAATTTATTTTTTAAAAGATTTTTGAGTGTTTTTTGTCAAAAAGAACATCCTTTAGTAATTTTTATTGACGATTTACAATGGGCAGATTTATCATCTCTGAATTTAATTGAGCAATTAATATCAGATTCAGATAACCAATATTTTCTTTTAATCGGAGCATATCGAGATAATGAAGTTAGTCCTACTCATCCTTTAATGCATACTTTAGAGAAAATTAAAGAAGCAAAAGTACCAGTTAATGAAATTACCCTTTACCCCTTAAAAATTAATCATATTAATCAATTAATTGCTGATACCCTAAGTTGCTCAATAGAAATTACTAAACCTTTAGCTGAATTAGTTGCAAAAAAAACTGGTGGCAATCCTTTTTTCCTGACTCAACTTCTTTATTCTTTATACCAAGAAAATTTATTACTATTTAACTCCCGTCAATCAAAAGATGATCTACAAAGTTATTGGCAATGGAATATAGACGAAATTGAAAGTGTATCTATTACCGATAATGTAGTTGACTTGATGGTCAGAAAAATTGAAAAATTGGATAAAAAAACTCGACAAGTTCTCAAATTAGCGGCTTGTATTGGAAACAATTTTAATTTAGAAATTCTTTCAATCGTCAATAATAAACCTCAAGTAGTTACAGCTAAAGAAATACAGTATGCCTTAGATGAAACTTTAATAATTCCTCTAGACAATAATTATAAAGTTCCTCTGCTTTGGAATTCAGAAGAATTATCAAATAGCTCAGATATCTCATCTCAGTATTCTACATTTATTCCCTACAAATTTTTACATGACCGAGTACAACAAGCTGCTTATTCTTTGATTCCAGAAGCAGAAAAAAAGCAAGTTCATCTACAAGTAGGTCGTTTGTTACTGAAAAATATTAAAGATTCTCGGAATAAAGAGGATGAGTTACAGAATAATATTTTTGATATTGTTAATCAACTTAATGAAGGTTTAGACTTAATTACTGACCAACTAGAAAAAGATGAGTTAGCCAAATTAAATCTTCAAGCTGGAAAAAAAGCTAAAGCATCAACTGCTTATGAAACGGCATTAAAGTATATAGAAACTGGGGTAAAACTTGTAAATTCTAACCAATGGAACTATCAAAAATCATTAATATTTGAAATTCACCTAGAACTTTTAGAAGTTCTTTATTTAACAGCCGATTATGGAAAAGTTAAAGACGACTCTGAGGTTTTGCTAAATAAAAACTACGATACTCTCGATCGGGTAAGGATATATAAAATTAGAGGTTTTTCTTATTTTGCTGAATTTAAACAACAAGAAGCAATAGAAAATTTTTGTAAAGCTTTGGCTTTACCCAAAATAGATATAGATGTGCCTCAAAGTTCGGATGAAGTAACAAAAAGAACCAAGCAAGAATATAATAATTTACAATTTCTTTTAAAAGATAAGCAGATTCAGGATTTAATTCATCTTCCAGAACTGACAGATCCTTATAAAATTTCGGCTATCCTAATTTTACAAGAGATGATATCTTCTGTAAGCACTATAAACTCACCTTTAATCTCTTGGATTGTATTAACTCAAATTAATATCTGTATTCAATATGGTAATCCTCCTCAAGCTATTAGTAGCTATGTTTTTTATCCTTTGCTCCAATCTTTTTCTTCTATAGATATTGACTTGGGCTATCAGTTTGGACAGCTATCTTGGAAGTTGCAAGAAAAATTCAATATATCTTCATTAGAGCCTCTGCTTATCCACAATTATTATGGATGTGCATGGCATTGGAAACAATCTCTGATAAATATTGAAGTACAAGAAAAATCCCTTAATGGCTTTCAAAAAGGTATATATGTAGGAAATTATCTTCTTGCTTCTTTCTGTTTCATTACTTATCATTTGATAAGTTTATTTGGAGGATATAGTCTAGAAAGTCTCTGGGAAAAAGGAGATCAGTATCTTCAATTAATTAAGAATTTGCGCATAGAGTATTGTACTAATTACACAAATATATGTCATCAAATAGTAAACAATTTAATCAATAACCAAAAAGATTTTATTGTCATTGGTGATTCCTTATTAGCAGAAGAATCTTACTTAAATGATTGGGCGGAAAATAAAATTGAATGGTTGTTATTTATCACTTATTTTGCAAAAGTATTTCTACTTTACCTTTTCAAACAATATGATAAGCTTCCTGATTATTTAATCAAAGCTAAAGAAAATCTTGATTCTTGTGCCAAATATTTACCAGCACCTCAATATAATTTCTATTCATCTCTTACTTTCTTAGCTAATTATCATAATTCAGAGCCAACTCAACAAAAACAATTACTAGAGCAAGTAGAAAAAAATCAAGAGGATATGAAAATATGGGCTGGACATTGCCGAGAAAATTTCCAGCACAAATACGATTTAGTAGAAGCAGAAAAAGCACGAATTTTCGGACAAACTTTACAAGCAGAAGAACTCTATGATCGCGCTATTGAAGGAGCAGAAAAATATCAATTTATCCACGAAGAAGCTTTAGCTTACGAACGAGCAGCAGAATTTTATCTCGCCCTTGACAGAAAAAAAATCGGTCAATTTTATTTAAGAAATGCTCATAATTGTTACATCCGTTGGGGTGCTAAAGCTAAAGTTAAACAGTTAGAAGAGGAATATCCCCAGTATTTATTAGGAGTAGTAAATGAAAAAAAATCAAAAGGTATTAGTACAACCATTTCTACTTCTGGTTCTGATGGAGAAGTTCTTGACTTAACAACAGTTATTAAAGCATCTCAAGCAATTTCTGGTGAAATTAATCTGGAAAAACTTCTACACAATTTAATGAAAATTGCCATCGAAAATGCCGGGGCACAAACAGGCTTTCTAATTCTCGATCGCGAAGATAATTGGGTTATTGAAGCTCAAGGAAAAATAGATAGCGATGAAGTAATAATTTTACAATCAATTCCTATAGAATTTGTAGAACCAGAAACATCAATTCCGATTTTACCAACTACGATTATTAATTATGTAGCTCGCAGTCAAGAAAATATCGTTCTCAAAGATGCAGCTCACGAAGGATTATTTATTAATGACCCTTATATTATTGCCACAGAAACTAAATCAATTCTCTGTATTCCATTAATTAATCAAAATCAATTAAAAGGAATTGTTTATTTAGAAAATAATTTAACTACAGATACATTCACAGCCAAAAGAGTCGAACTATTAAAAATATTATCCGCTCAAGCTGCAATTTCCATTGACAATTCCAGACTCTATCAAACCCTAGAACAAAGAGTCGAAGAACGCACAAAAGAACTGTCTCAAACCTTAGAAATTCTCAAAGAAACTCAAGCAGAACTTATCTTTGAAAATGACCTACTAAAAACTGCCGAACCTGGCTCTAATTTTGATTATCAAGTAGGAGGAAGTTTGTCGATGGATGCTCCTACTTATGTAGTCCGACAAGCAGACCGCACTCTCTATCAAGCCTTAAAAAAAGGTGAGTTTTGTTATATTTTGAATTCCCGACAAATGGGTAAATCTAGTCTGATGGTGAGGATGATGCACCATCTTAACAATGAAGGATATCATTGTGCTGCTATAGATTTAACCCGCATCGCTGATGAAGATGTGACGATAGAACAATGGTATAAAGGATTAGCTGTCGATTTATTGTACAGTTTTGATTTACTAACCACAGTTAATTTAAAGGCTTGGTGGAATGATAAATTAGATATTTCTCCGTTACAAAGATTTGATAGATTTCTGCAAGATATTTTATTATTTGAACTGAATAATAATGAAAGTCAAACTCTAAAAAAAGTCTTCATTTTTATTGATGAAATAGATAGTATTTTAGGCTTAAAAATTCCGGTGGATAGCTTTTTTGCCCTGATTCGGTCTTGCTACAATCAACGAATGAGCAATCCAAAATCTAGATATCAGCATCTCACCTTTGTTTTGCTTGGGGTAGCAACTCCTTCCGAATTAATGACTGATATTAGGAGAACTCCTTTTAATATTGGTCAAGCAATTGAATTAGAAAGCTTTAAACGACATGAAGCACAACCTTTATTATTTGGAATAGCTGAAAAAGTTAGTAATCCTCAAACTGTTCTTCAAGAAATATTAAACTGGACGGGAGGACAGCCTTTTTTAACTCAAAAATTATGTCGGTTTATTCGTGATTCAAAAACACCCATTCCTGTTAATGGTGAAACAGAATGGATAGAGAACCTAGTACAAGAAAAAATTCTGACAAATTGGGAAACTCAAGATGAACCAGAGCATTTAAAAACGGTTCGCGATCGAATTCTTTACAGTCCAAACAAAACCCAACTTCTCACAATTTATCAACAGTTATGGGAGCAAAAAGAGATAGCAAGCGTAGATATTCCAGAACAAAAAGAATTATGTTTGTCAGGACTAACAAGAAAGCAAAATGGGTCCCTCAAAATTCATAACCGCATTTACGAATTAATTTTTGATCGGTATTGGATCGAATCGATAATGGATAATGGATAATTAATAATTAATAATTAATAATTACCTCTTCTTAAAACAGATAGGATTGGTTAAAAAGGAAATTTTTTTCTTTTTTCTCCTTTAAAGGAGAGGCTTTAAACCTTTATTTTTCGGTAATTCAGAATTATCTGATTAAGGTTTAAATAATTGGGGCGATCTCTCCTTTGCTGCCAAAACTGAGAAGCTAGATCGGTATTGCCCCTCTCGGTTAAAGCAAAGTCCATTATTATGTTCTCTTCCATCTGCAATTATCTACACAGATCAAAGCTCATATAATTGAGACTTTTCTTCGTAGTGGAAATCAATCTGCTATTAGCTACACTGCACAAGTAAAATCATTTGTCAACTTCATTAAATATAGAAATATTTTATACCTACATAAATCGAATAATTATCAACCAAAATTCTAAAAATGACTAGCCAGATAATTCAAAATTATGTATTAAATCCGGAAGTGCTATTCTCTTTGTTGAGAGTGAGAATAACTTAAATATTGACGAGGAGTGAAAATTATGGTAACAACACCATCATTCAAACCAACTTATGGACAAAAAACTTTTAACTTATCACCTACACCGATAGAAACAACATTGACTTGGAATAGCAAGTCCTTACCCACAACACCCCTATTTGGTACAGATGGTATCCGGGGCAAAGCAGGAGAACTACTTAATGCCCCCCTAGCCCTACAAATAGGTTTTTGGGCTGGACAAGTATTGCGCCAATATTCTCCAAACCCAGGCCCAATAATTATGGGTCAAGATACCAGGAACTCAGGCAATATGTTAGCTATGGCTCTATCAGCAGGCTTAACAACAGCAGGCTTAGAAGTTTGGAATTTAGGTTTATGCCCCACTCCTTGCGTTGCCTATCTTACCAGCGTTTCAGAGGCAATAGGGGGAGTAATGATTTCTGCTAGTCATAACCCACCCGAAGATAATGGAATAAAATTTTTTGGTTCGGACGGTACAAAACTCTCTTCAGAATTACAGAAACAAATAGAATCTGGAATTAGAGGAACAGCAGATTTTCCAGCTATCCAGGATAACTGGGGACAGCATTACCATAGACCAGAATTAGTCAAGCAGTACCAAGCATCTCTGCATTCTCCTTTAACACCAGGATATTTGCAGGGAATGAAAA
This sequence comes from Dapis purpurea BLCC-M126, assembly GCF_050015975.1. Taxonomy (NCBI): domain Bacteria; kingdom Bacillati; phylum Cyanobacteriota; class Cyanophyceae; order Oscillatoriales; family Microcoleaceae; genus Dapis; species Dapis purpurea. Next base: position 12,443 of record NZ_JBNHER010000177.1, read on the forward strand.
TAGTTCTGGACTTAGCTTGGGGAGCGGCAGTTCATACAGCTCCAGAAGCTTTTCAAGCAATGGGTGCAGAAGTTATTTGTTTACATGACCAACCGAACGGCGATCGTATCAATGTTAACTGTGGTTCGACCCATCTTCATACTCTCCAACAAGCAGTAATAGAAAATAAAGCTGACATGGGATTTGCTTTTGATGGAGATGCTGACCGAGTATTAGCAGTAGATTCTCAAGGTCGTTCTATTGATGGAGATTATATACTCTATTTTTGGGGTCAAAGCTTAAGTAAAGCAGGCTTACTACCAAACAATTTGATTGTCACTACAGTTATGGCCAATTTGGGTTTTGAACGTGCTTGGCACAAACAGGGCGGACAAATGTTACGGACAAAAGTAGGAGACCAACACGTTCACGCAGAAATGCAGCGCACAGGTTCAATGTTAGGTGGAGAACAATCAGGACATATTCTCTGTCCCCACTATTGTGTTACAGGAGATGGTCTAATGACAGCCTTACATTTGGCCACCCTAGTCAAAAATTCTGGAGTTTCCCTAGCAGAATTAGTAGACCAAAGCTTTCAGACTTATCCCCAACTACTCCGAAATATTCGGGTTGAAGACCGCGATCGCCGAGTTAATTGGAAAAACTGCGAGCCATTAGTCAGAGCTATTGAAGAAGCAGAAACAGCCTTAGCAGACTTTGGACGGGTATTAGTCCGAGCCTCTGGCACAGAGCCAGTCATTCGAGTTATGGTAGAAGCAATTAATGCTGAACTAGCAAACTCTTGGACAGACAACTTAGTTTTAGCAGTCCAGCAACATCTGGTGTGACTTACCAAAATGCAGAATTTAGAATGCAGAATGCAGAATGTAGAATTCTTAAATTAAGAAATTAATCAAATTAACCATTTTTTAATTCTTAATTCTAAATTTTAATTCTTAATTCTAAATTTTCAATTCTAAATTCTAAATTTATTAAGAATGGCGACAAAACAAAAGTCTAAAAAAAAATTAAAAAGCAAATCAAAAAAGAAAGGCAAACCTGCTGCTCCCCAGATTAGCAAAAAGGAGCTAGCTGCCAGAAAGCGCCAAAGAGCGAAACAAATTCAGCAAGTTATTAGCGACTTGGCTACTTATGGTGGTTTGGGTGCTGTTATTGGTGTCGTATTATTTTTTGTGGCAGAACCAAAAATAGCTCTTGCTGGTGGTGGTGGTGTAGCAGTTTTAGGTCTTTCCTTCAAATACCCAATGTTAGGACTTTGGGGGTTCCTAATATATATGCCCTTTGCTGGTACTATTACTTACTGGATAGGCGGAGGAAGTCCAATATTTCAGTTAGCTAAAGATGGGTTTTATATTCCTGCCATGATTGGTATTGGTATGTGGTGTAAACAGACAGGAAATCCATTTATTATTCCTAAAGCACTGAAAAATCCCTTATACATTTTATTGGGCTTTTGTCTGCTTACTTTAATAATGGTTAATGGCGCGCAACAACTCGATCCTCCCAAACCAGGAGATCAACCAATTGGAATGGGAATATTGGGACTCAAAGCAATGATTGGCTACCTACCCTTAATCACAGGGGCTTATTATAAACTCAAAAGTAAAAAAGAATTACTATTTGCTGCTCGTCTTACACTAATTCTGGCTATTATCTGCTGTTTACTTGGTATAATGCAGTACCAATTCCTTAGTTCAGGTAAGTGTAATGGTACTCGTGGTTTAAGTGGAGGAGAATTATTTAAGGCAAGCCTAGAAGCTAAATGTTTAGTAGGAGGCGCTCTACTATTTAGCCCTAGCCAGGGTGTAATTCGTTTACCTGGTACTTTTGTTGCACCCTGGCAATGGGGATGGTTCTTGATTGCTAATGCTGCTTTTACCTTTGCAGTTGCTTTTAGTGACCCCTCTCCCCTCTGGCGAATGGGGGGTTTATTTGGTATGGCAGTAGTTTTTGTTAATGCAGCTATTAGTGGTCAAAGAATTGCTCTAGCTCTGGTTCCCACAGTCACAGTAATACTATTAGTCTTAACAGGTCAGGTGGCTAACCTCAAACGGTTTCTTCCTATTGGTATTGGATTAGGTGTTGTACTAGGAGGAGCAGTAGTATCCAATCCCGCAGTTGTTCAAGAACGGATAGATAGTTTTGTTAGTCGTTGGCAGGCTTCACCACCTACTGCTTTTATTACCCAACAATTTGAGGAGTCTAGTCATTCACAAGATGGATTTTTTGGCAATGGCTTAGGCAGGGCTACCAACTCAGCTAGAGTTTTTGGTAGAACTAGGTTAATTGAGACTTATTATCCTAAGTTAATTTATGAAATAGGACCTATTGGCACAATTGCAATGTTACTTTTAGTAACTACTATTACTTTTACTGGTTTCAAAGCTTATCGCTCTGTTAAGGACAAGAGTCTACGTAGTTATGGTTCTAGCTATTGGGTTTTTGTTCTAATTATTAGTTATAACACTTATTATTACCCTCTTGATGTAGACCCAGTTGCGGTTTATTATTGGTATTTTGCTGGAGTAATTTTTAGGTTGCCAGAAATTGATAAACAGGAACAGGCAAGAATTAAAGCTGAAGAAGAAATGGAAAATAGTAGATAAGAATTAAGAAGGTGAAAAATGAATCAATCTCTAACCCAAGAAAATCAACAATTAACTATTCCCATTTCCGTTGTCATTCCTACCTATAATCGGGAGGAACCTCTTGTAGATACGATCGCCGATCTTATTAACCAAGACTACCAAAATTTTGAAATTTTGGTAGTTGACCAAACTGCTACTCATAAACCGGAAACTCAAGCTTATTTAGAAGAACAAGCTAATGCTGGGAAAATTAAATTGTTCCGTCTAACTTGGGCAAGTTTACCAGGAGCAAGAAATTATGCAGTTAGACATTGTAGTGGGGAAATAATCCTTTTTATTGATGATGATGTGCGTATGGAGCCAGGGTTTTTGGCTACCCATGCTCGTAACTATGTCGATCGCCCAGAGATAGGAGCAGTCGCAGGAAGAGTATTTGACCGGATGAAATTAGGAGATTCTGGTGGAGATTTAGAAATAGAGGATTTGCCTCCAGAAGCATCAGACCCCGGTATTGCTTGGTATCACATAGATTTGGTACATACGGTTAAAGCTCAAAGAGTCATTTCAGCAAGAGGTTGTAATATGTCTTATCGCCGAGAGATTTTTACTAAGTATGGTCTGAGTTTTGATGAGCGTTTTCGTGGTAGTGCAGTACGCGAAGAATCAGATTTTTGTTTGAGGTTGCGACAAACTGGTTATCAGATTTGGTTTGATCCTGAAGCTTGTTTAGTTCACTTGGGTGAAGAAAGTGGAGGTTGCCATGATATTTCTACAAGGTCGCTCAAATATCAAGTTACTTTCTATCACAATCATTTTTTTATGGGATTAAAAAATCTCACTCCTAATCAATGTCTGCGTTTCTTTGCCAAATTATTTGATTGTCATGTCTTGGGCAACCCCCCTTGTTATAAAGGTGGTTCTACTATAAAAATAATTACTCGTGGAAGTTTCTATACTCTTGGTTTTCTTAGTGCTGTTCAAACCAGGATTAAATCTATCTGGGATGACGGTCAAATTTATACTAGACAAAGTAGTTAAAAATTAAGAATTAAGAATTAAGAATTAAGAATTAAGAATTAAGAATTAAGAATTAA
>NZ_JBNHER010000177.1:16224-23238 GCF_050015975.1 Dapis purpurea BLCC-M126
AATTAAGAATTAAGAATTAAGAATTAAGAATTAAGAATTAAGAATTAAGAATTAATTTTTTTGTTGGCAACTAACAAAAAAATTGATTTTTTGAAAAAATTAACTTGCGAATTTTACTTTTAACTTCTGACTTCTTTAAACCTGCTATTTTTCTCAAGGCACTGCTCTATAAAGGTCAAAATATTATCCGTGATTTGGAATTTATTAATACCTATGAAGCAGAAGCGACCGCTATTCTTAAAGATTCATTTTTAGATGTGAGAGCTAAACTTGATAATGGTTCTATAGTGAATTGAAATGCAGGTTTTAAATATAGAAGGTTTGAATAAAATAGTTTCTTACTATGCAGATAAAGTTGGTGTTAATCAACTGAAGCTATGGGAAATTTATGCTGATTTAATTTTGTAATTTCTCTAACTATTACTGATTTTACCATATTTAAAAAGAAGACGGTAAAAGAAAAGGTCGTGAAGAAGGTAAAGGGAATTAATTATAAGTTTAGTAAAGCATTTATTAGGTGAACTTTATATCAATACAAAAGAACGCTTTGATCAATTATCAAGTAGGAAATTAGAACAATATAAGTCAGGCAATGTTAAATTTTAAAAATATGTTCGATTTAGTCGCTTGGTTATACCTAACTAGAGATGAAGATTAATATATATAAAAAACTTTTTTATTTAAAAAATAGATATTTTAGATAAAAAAACTGAATTAAAATCCCAAATTTCAAATTTTCCTGAAAAACCTATCATATACTGTTTCATAAATACTAAATCATACAATAAAAACTATGAGAATATTAATAGCTAGCCACACCTATATTGTTGACCTTAATCGGGAAAAGTTACGTGCTTTAGCTCAACTTGAACCTGGTATTGAAGTTACAGTTGTTGTACCTCAACGTTGGAATCCAAAAGGGGTACAAAGTCAAATAGTTGAAACTAAATTTATTGATGAGGGTTCTTTCCAAGTAGTACCTATTTCTAATTACAGCGAAAATAATCAGGCTTTACTAACTTTTGGTCCTGACTTAATTAGTTTACTCCGAAAATTTAAGCCAGATATTATTCAAGTAGAACAGGGTTCTAAAGCTTTAACTTATGCTCAGTTTATTACTTTTAATAAGCTTTTAGGACTCAAGGCTAAAAATTTATTTTTCACTTGGTGGAATTTACCTTATGAACTTAAATTTCCTATTTCTTTATTAGAAGGTTATAACCTCAGAAATACTGATGGAATTGTTGCAGGTAATAAAGATGGAGAAGATATTTTAAGGGAGAGAGGTTACAAAGGTCCGATTAAAGTTATGCCTCAGTTAGGAGTAGATGAAACTCTTTTTAAACCAGAACCTCAAGCGGAATTAAGAGATAGTTTAGGCATTCAACCTGATGATTTTGTGGTTGGTTTTGTAGGTCGTTTTGTTGAGGAAAAGGGATTATTAACTTTAACTAAATCTCTAGCAGGTTTACAGGAAAAAAATTGGAAATGGTTATTGTTGGGTAGGGGTGAATTACAAACAACTTTGGTGGAAACAGCAACAGCATTAGGAATTAAGGATCGCTTGATTTTTGTAGAAAGTGTGCCTCACGACCATGTACAAAAATATATTAATCTGATGAATACTTTGGTTTTGCCATCAGAAACTACTTATAAGTTTAAAACTTTAACTTCTGTGGGTTGGAAAGAACAATTCGGTCATGTTTTAATTGAGGCAATGGCTTGTAGAGTTCCTGTAATAGGTTCTGACTCTGGGGAAATCCCTTATGTAATTAGGGATGCAGGTTTGGTTTTTCCAGAGGGAAATGTTGAAGAATTAAAAGATCGTTTAATGCAGTTAATGGAGCAAAAAGAATTAACTGAAAGTTTAGGGCAAAAAGGTTATGAAAAGGCAATGAGTCAGTATACAAATACAGCTTTAGCTAGGCAGTTATTTAGTTTTTATCAGGAGTTGGTGTAGGTCATTTCAGTTATCAGTTATAAGTACCCCTGAATATTAAGCATTCTAGCTTTATTGATATTTACTTTACAAACACTATCTATAGTTTATATAGTTTTAGAATGCTTAGTAGGATAGTTTTAAATTTGAAGTAGAAGTAATAGAATACAAGTATTTAAAGATAGCTATAAGCAAGAAATATAATGGTAAATTATGAATATATAGAATGTAAAAACCCTAATGGTCAGCATAAGATGGCTTATACTCAATGGGGTAATCCTGAGAATAAAAGGGTGTTAATTTGTGTTCATGGTTTTAGTCGTACAGGGAGAGATTTTGACTATTTAGCGGCTGCTTTACAACAAAGATATCGAATTATTTGCCCAGATATAGTAGGTAGAGGGAAAAGCGATTGGTTATCCAATTCATCTGATTATGGTCTACCTCTTTATGTCTCAGATATGTTAACTTTAATTAATCAATTAAATCTCAGTAATTTTGACTGGATAGGAACATCAATGGGGGGTTTAATTGGAATGTTTATTGCCTCTCAAAAAAATTATCTAATTAATAGATTAGTTATGAATGATATTGGTCCAGAGGTTCTTCCTGAAAGTTTGAGACGTTGGGCAGGACAATATTTAAGTCGAGGAAATCCTGATTTTGAGAATTTTACTCAAGTAACAGAATATGTGAGAGAATTTTATTCTGATTACGGCGCTTTAACTGATTCAGAATGGGAACATATAGCTAAAAATACTGTTAAAAAGACTTCTGAAGGTAAATATAAATTACACTACGATTTATCTATTATAGATTTGTTTAGAGTTAGTAAAGGTAAACTAAAACCAGTTGATTTTTGGAAAACTTGGTCATTAGTAAGTTCTCCTATATTATTGTTACATGGTGAAGAATCTTATCTTTTGTTGCCAGAAACTATCCAGAAAATGCAATCTATTCATTCCCAAATAACTGTGAAGCATTTTCTTTGTGGTCATAACCCACCTTTATTATCAACAAACCAAATAGAAGCGATCGCCAACTGGCTAAATTAAGGAATTTTTAGTAACGCTAAACCAGTAGGGATTTTAACAGACAGAATTTACGCAGCACTAGCCATATATGGTTTATGATTTGGTCATTATTTCGGATATTACTACTACAATTATTCCTGTTGCATAAGCCCTGATAAAGTTGTAGAGCAATTCTATTATTTTTTTAGAGTTATTTGTCATGTACTCTAAAACTAAACTACGAGAAGATAAACAGGACTTACGCAACAATAAATAATATGATCATTTTTTCAATCTTCCAAAACCTTTTTTCTACCTCTTATCTAAGTTTTATCGGCAGTTTTGATATTTCCTTTGCCTTTAAAATTGCTGAGACAAAAAACGCATAGGAAACTGCACCTACTGTCGCTAAAATTATCAAACTATCTCCCGTAGAATTCCACAAAGCGTGTAACAAAGAAGAACTTAGATAACCAACTCCCAAAATTTTCCATCGATCATGGGGATAAATAACACTTAAACCAATAAAATAACCAAAGTAGCCACTGTAGGCCATGTGACCAGCAATTGATCCTAAAATTCGGGGGATGAGTAGTTGTAAACCTGCTAAATAACCTACTCCTAATCCTAAAAGACCTTCTCCTAACAACTCTGTGACATTTTCCACCATTCCAGGTACATATTGCCCCAGGGTTTCAAACATTGTAAAGCCGACGCCAGAAGCAGTACCAATTAAAATGCCATCTAGAGGTCCCCAAATTCCCACTTGTTCTCTGCGGGGACTTCGTAACCTCTGTCCAAGCCACATACAGCCAAACACTGGTAATGCTTTCAGCAATTCTTCCATTAATCCTGCCCCAAAAAACATTTTGATAAATAAAACTGGGAAGGTTAACTGTTCCAAATTATCTGATACATTACCAGGCAAGATACCACGAAATACAATAATAAATAGAAGTAAAATCGGACTGGCTAGAATTACACAAGTAGCAAAACCGGAGCAAAATAATACCCACCAAGGTTTAGGTTTATCGCATAAACGGTAGACAAAATAGAAAGCAGCACCAGCAATATAACTTGCTATTAACCATTCATATAAATTAGGCATTCCCACAGAAACGAACATCAAAACGACAAAAACTACTGTGACAATGCCGGGTATTAAGTAACCTTCCTTCACTAAATATTTTTGCATTGAAGTAATAGGAATAAGTTCGGCTTTTCCTGGTTTAGAATTGGGGATTATATTTTTCATAGATTAGTTTTTAGTAGTGAAATATTTACCTAAGATTCGATTTCATATACTAGAGATTCTATAGAGTTTTGTCTATAAAAATTTATATCATTAACCTTTAGCGGTCAAGATTGAAAAGATAAGTAGCTTGACACTTTTTACATTTTTATTATGATTGAAAAAATTATTGCTGCAGCAGTTCTTGGTGGAATATTAGGTTTAGAAAGGGAGCTAAGACATAAACCTGCGGGAGTTAAAACAAATGCTGTAGTCGCCATAGCAGCTTGTTCCTTCCTGTTATTAGTAGAGGCGATCGATCCAACTGAAAAAGTTCGCATGATGACAGGTATTGTACAAGGGGTCGGTTTTATTGGTGGTGGTATTATTCTCAGAGAAGGTCTAGTAGCACGGGGTTTAACCAGTGCAGCAGTTATATGGGTCTCTGCCGCCCTTGGGTTAGCTTGTGCTACAGGAGAGTGGAAACTAGCAGTGGTTATTCTTCTAGCAACCTTACTGGTTCTGAGAGGAACTAGACTTTTTCTCAGAAAAGATGAAGAAAATACTTAGGTGATAGGTGTTATAACAATTTGATAAATTTTTGCTACCGTGGCTTTGTTATTAGGAGTCAGGAGTTCATTAATTGATAATTGATAATGGATAATTGATAATTACCTCTGGTTAAAACCGTTCGGGAATTGAAGATTGGGAAATATCCTAGCACTTTTTTCCCCTTCAAAGGGGAGGCTTTAAACCACAATCATTTAATTAACAATTAATAATTAATAATTCGGTAAGAATTTATAATATTTATTTTTTCTGAGAGTAAAACTGTTTCATTTTTGATATTATATCATGTCCGGTAGCATCGGTATTGTATAGCAAAGGTAGGGAACAGGGAACAGGGAACAGGGAACAGGGAACAACAGGCAGGAATACTTAAGGGCAATAAAAAAACTTAAATTTCCTGTAGATATTCACCCTTCGATTTACACAAACGATACCAGCGGACATGATATTAACTTTTATTTTAACCATAAAAAATTGTTTTTTATGCCAAGGAGATAATCTGATTTTCACCCCCTACGTCTGCAGAAAATTTACTAACAGTTTTCATCATTTTGCTGTAAATATCTATGTATGAATTTGGTATTATAATCTCAGTCAATAGTAATTATTACCAACTAGCATCAATGATTGGTAACATAGTATTTTTAAATATTATCCAGAAATACCCAAAGAATTTTCTAACTCATCTAATACTAGGTCAGTAATTACTTTGATCCGATATTTACAAGCGGTGGTTTCTGTGGAATTAAATGTACCATTTTCCCAATATTTATTACTACCTGCTCCACCACCACAAACACCAAAATATTGACAATTTTTCTGACAATTTTCCACTCCAGCAGTCATGTCTTGATAAATTTTCTGAAATTTTTCTGTCTGGATAACTGACTCGAATGTATCTTGTAAAACGTTACCTAAAATGAAGTCTCCATAACTTTCTGTTTTTACAGATAATAATTCTGGATCGAAGGTAGAAAAATTTCCCTGATTATCAATACTGACAATCACAAAAGGTTTATTCATGTCAGTATTTTCTAGGCGCTCATCATCATAAATTAAATTACAAATTGACTCAAATTCACGAACTTTAAATTCACCTTCTGTTTGAGCAGTCAGATCCCAAAATCTTTTAATAAAATCTCGGTAACGTTTTTCTATACCTAATTTATCTAAAGATGAAGACTGATGAACTCCTTCTGTTTCTTCCATATTAAACCCAACATCAGTAATGCCATTTTCCCAAAAAAAGTTAAATATTTCATCAGGATAATCTAAGGAGTCTTCAGTAATAACGGCAATTATACTCAAATCAATTTCATTTTTTTGTAAATAAGAAATACCCCGCATTGTGCTGGCATGACTACCTAAACCTGTGCGAGTTTTACGATGAATATTATGAATGAAATCTGGTCCGTCTATACTCACTCCAACATGAACTGGATGTTGTTTAAAAAAATCACACCAGGCTTGATTAATTAATGTAGCATTGGTTTGAAAAGAATGCCATGTTTGGCAGGGTTGAGTATTATATTTTTTGTCAGCTTGATTGATGATTTCAAAGGCAGATTCATAAAAAGAAATTGGTACAGCTAGAGGTTCTCCAGCGTGCCAACAAACTGTAAAATCACAACCTAAAAAACTACTGGTATAAATTCTTTGAAAAATTGGTTCAATTAAATCTAGAGATAATCTATTTTTGAGTTGACGATGGGGAAGATAACAATAATCACAGTCAAGATTGCAGAAAGAGGTAGGTTGAATTACAACTAAAGAAATCGGACCAAATTTGCAGTAGTCAATATCAGGAGTAAGTTCTGTATTAGTAGGATTAAATTGAATAGTGTTCATTTTTTTTATACTAACTAAATTAAAATCAGAATTATTGAAATTACGAGAAATAACGATCGGGTTTTAGTAAGCATTCAGCTATTAGCCGTCAGCTCTCAGCAATAATATCCAAATATTAAGGACTTGCTCTAAATAAATATAGCCTTTAAAGCCAGCTTTTATAGTAAAATTCAATTTACTTCAATTAATCAAGCTTTTATCTAAAACTAAAATAAATAGCTGTTAACGCAGCTCCTCCGCAGGAGGCAAGAGGCTAGCTAATAGCTGACTTCTGAATGCTTACAAGTTTTCTATATTTCATTCACTAAATTAACTAGATTCTGATTGTTTCTCCCGCCAAAAACTATTTATAAACTTTTATTTTTACCGAATTATTAATTATTAATTGTTAATTAAATAATTGTGGTTTAAAG
>NZ_JBNHER010000178.1:0-7259 GCF_050015975.1 Dapis purpurea BLCC-M126
GAGTAATGAGTCAGTATCATTGTGGTTTATTAATATGAAAACCGCTGTAAGTATAAAAAAAACTAGGATTTGAGATTGTTTCCCTGTCCGTCACAATGACGAAAATATGAATTAAATTCATGGCGATATTCCAGCTTGAATTTTTTGTTGATAAACACTCTCTAACAGATAATTTTAGATTACAAAAAATTATCTATATCCTCGTTATTTAATGCTAAACGCTGATATGAAATAACTAAATTTTTTTGAATATTTAACTCTAAATTTTATGGCTCATTCAACTGTATAATTATTGATTGAACAAATCACATAAATATTGTAAAATTAAAATATATATTCCCATTTTGAATTATGGGTAATTACTCCTAACTTGCATTAAATTATCATAACTTGCATTAAATTATCAGCTTTTATGCTTAGAATAGTAATTTCGTGCATACATGGCTAGTAGCACAAGTTAATTCAAAAATGAATCTATCAAACTAAAATTCATATGATATAATTGAAGCAATAAATTTTACAGAATGAAACAAGAGTAGCTAAAAAGAAATAATTTTAGCCATATTATAGAACTATGGATTTAGGCCACGGAAATGGGATTTACCAATTTTAAGAGCATTTCTTGACAGAAAACTTAGTCAGTCGATTACTTTTGAATTTTAACTTTTGAGCTATATTATTCAAAACTAGCTAAAATTCAAAGATTAAAAAATTGGGATACTTAACTTTCAAATTGCTTCAAATCAAAACAATTAAAATTAAGAATTATTTTTGATTTGATAGATTTTTATAGGAAGATTGATGTAGAAAAAGTATCCCCTTCCAATTCACCAAAATTTTATACTAATTTCTATTGTTTGAATATCTATTAAGTAAAGAATGATGACTCATCCAAAATCAAGCAAAAATAACTGTTTTAATAGTATTGGATTTCGCTATTTAGGAATAACAACTCTGATATTAATTAGCATTAATTTAATAACAGAAATAATCTTGATTAAGCATAACTGGGAATGGCAAATACAGAAACTAGAGCAAAAAGCTGAAGATGAACTCGAGTTGTTAATTGCTATTACTGGGGAAGAAATTGTCAAACCAGACTCCCCTACACTGGAAATCTTGATGAAACAAACTATTGTTGATCGGGATATTATTTACAGTGCTGTTGTTAATTCAGAAGGAAATATACTCAAAAGTTATATTGATTTAGAAAATTCAGAAATTCCTAACTTTATTCAAAATAATAACTTCAACAACAACAGTAATATCCAAATTATTAATTACCTCAAAACACAATATAATATACATGAAATTAGTTGTCAAATTATTAATAATGGTCAATATTTGGGAGAATTGAGAGTAGGTGTTTCACTAGAAAAAATTAAAACAGAATTATTCCAAAATGCTGTTCAAACAGTAAGTATTTCTCTCGTGATCAGTGCCATTTTAGTCATAATTATAATGATTCTGTTTCAGCGACAGGTAGGTATTCCATTGCAAAAATTAACCAAGGTTGCCCAAGCAGTAGCAAAAGGAGAATTAGACCAAAACTCCGATATTGAACGCAATGATGAAATGGCTATTCTTCACCTAAGTCTCAATCAAATAGCTACCCGAATTCAAGAGGCTTTAAGAAATTTAAGACAGCAAATAATAGAACGGGAACAAGTAGAAATTGCTCTGCTAAAACAGGAAGATCAATATCGCTCTGTGATTGAGAATATTCAGGAAGTGATTTTCCAAATAGATGCTAGGGGTATATGGACATTTCTGAATCCTGCCTGGGAGAAAATTACTGGGTTTACAGTGGAAGAAACTCTAGGAAAAAGCTTTCTTGACTATATTGATCTAGAAAACCGCCAAGATACTATGGAGAAATTCCAAGGTTTAATCCAAGGTAGAAAATTAGACTTTGAGTGTGAAGTAGTCTATCTCACTAATGGCAAAGGGCTTTGTTGGCTTGAAATGTTGGCCAATGTCCTGCGAGATAAAAATGGGACAATTATAGGAGTGTCTGGCATTCTTAACAATATTACCCAGCGCAAACAGGCCGAGGAAGCTTTAGAACTAAGTCAGTTTTCTTTAGATACAGCTATTGATGCAGTTTATTTTATGGGTCCTGATGCCAAATTTTTCTATGTAAATCAAGCTGCTTGTCAGACTCTAGGTTACTCCCAAGCAGAACTTATCAAAATGAGTGTTTGGGATACTGATGCTATGTTTTCATCTCAGGAAAAGTGGCAGCAACATTGGCAAGAACTCAAACAAAGTGGTTTTTTGAGATGGGAAGGCGCTCAGAAAAATAAGGAAGGTGAGATTATTCCAGTAGAGATAAGTGCAAATTATCTGCAATTTAATGGTAAAGACTACAACTGTGCCTTTGTTCGGGATATTAGGGGACGCAAAGAAATAGAACAAGAAAAGCAAGCAGGAGAATATGCTATTCGTGCCTTATACAAGGTAGCTTCTGCTCCCAACTTGAACTTTGACCAGAGAATGCAAGGTCTTCTGGCATTAGGAAGAAAATATTTTGAATTTGAATTGGGTTTTCTGGGCAGTGTTGATGATGATAGCTATAAGATTATTGCCTTTCAAAAATCAAATCACCTTAAATTATCATTTCAGCCAGGAGATCAGCTTGATTTAGATCAAGCTTTTTGTAGTAAAATTTTCTGTTCAGGAAAACTGATATCTTTTACATCAATTCAAGAGTCAAAACACTTCGAGTATGCTCCTGATAATAATGTTTTGGGTGTAGAAGCATATATAGGTACTCCTGTGCTAGTGGGAAAAGTGCCTTATGGTGTACTTTGTTTTACCAGTTTCAATAAACGTACTAAACCATTTAAAGATAGCGATCGCCAAATTATCAAACTAATGGCTCAGTGGGTAGGCCATGAAATAGAACGTCAGCAATATGAAGTCAGTCTAGAAAAAGAACTGCAACGGGGTAATTTATTGAGGAAAATTACTCAAGAAATTCGTCAGAGTTTAGATGTTAAAACAGTTTTTCAGACAACGGTTAACCAAATAGGTATTGCTTTTAAAGCAAATCGCTGTATTATTTTTAAGTATATTGCCGAACCCATACCAGAACTATTATTTGTTAGCGAGTATTTTGAATCAGGACATAAGTCTCCACTAGAACTAAAATCAAAGCTTCCAGTTATAGGTAATCCCCACGCTGAGGAAGTTTTATCTCAAGACCAACCAATATCTACTCCAAATATGTCTACTGGACCATTGCTAGATGTATGTCGCCAGATGAATCTCAAATCTATGTTGGCAGTGCGAACCTCTTATCAAGGAAACATTAATGGTATAATAGCATTACATCAATGTGACTCTTTCCGTGAATGGACAACAGAAGAAATTGAATTATTCGACACAATAGCAGAACAAGTGGGTATAGCGATCGCTCATGGTCATCTGTTAGAGCAAGAAGTTAAGGGACAACAAGAGTTAATCCTCAAAAATTGTGCTTTGGAGGAGGCGAAAAAAGCAGCAGAAGCAGCAGCAAAAGCCAAAAGTGAATTTATTTCCACAATGAGTCACGAACTTCGGACTCCCATGAATGCTATTATCGGTATGACTGGTTTGCTTCTAAATACAGATTTAGAACCTAAGCAAAAAGATTTTGTGGAAACTATTCGCACAAGTGGGAATAATTTATTGACTCTTATTAATGATATCCTTGACTTCTCAAAAGTTAATTCTCGAAGATTAGAGTTAGAAAAACAAACTTTTGATTTACAACAATGTATTGAGGAAACCTTGAGTCTGTTAGCTGTAAGAGCGCAACAGAAAAATGTAGAGTTAGCTTATGTGCTCGAACCTCAGACACCCCAGAAGATAATTGGAGATGTTGGTCGTGTACGACAAGTTCTGGTAAATTTACTTAGTAATGCCGTTAAATTTACTCATGCTGGAGAGGTAACAGTTCGCGTGCAAGCATCTTTGGTGGAGCAAATTAGTAATAATGATATTTATGAAATTCAATTTGCGGTGCAAGATACTGGTATTGGTATTGCTCCAGAGAATATACAATATTTGTTTAAGTCTTTTACTCAGGTTGATTCTTCAATTGCTCGTAGTTATGGTGGTTCAGGTCTAGGTTTGGCAATTAGCCAACAGTTAGCTGAATTGATGGGGGGTAAAACCTGGGTTGAGAGTGAATTAGGTCGAGGTTCAACTTTCTACTTTTCAATACTTGCTCCATCTGTTCCACAAACAACGGATATTAATGAAGAAGCAAAGCAATATTTAGCGGAAAAACGATTACTCATAGTAGACGATAATGCAATTAACCGACAAATGCTAACTGCACAAGGGGAGTCTTGGGGAATGTTAATTTGGGCAGTTGAGTCTGGCGCTGAGGCTATTGATTTAATTAGTCAAGGAATAAAATTTGATTTGGTAATATTAGATATATCAATACCTGAAATGGATAACTGTAGCCTAGCGAAAACAATTAGCAAACAGACTTCAGGTCAGGATTTACCTTTAGTGCTTTTGGGTGATTTGAAAGAATATAAATTGGCGGAAAAATGTCAAGATATTAATTTTGCTAGAGTTATTAATAAACCAATTAGAGTATCTGTGCTTTATCAGACTTTGATTGAAATTTTTACAGGAGAAAACACTGATATGGAAAAATTACCTACTACCTCAGAGAGTGAAGTTAAGCCAGTAGAAAATCTCCGAATATTGTTGGCAGAAGATAATGTAGTTAATCAAAAGGTTGCCTTGTTACAGCTAAAACAGTTAGGATACGAGGCAGATGTGGTAGCAAATGGCATAGAAGTTTTAGAAGCTTTGCAACGTCAGCCTTATGATGTGGTGTTGATGGATGTGCAAATGCCAGAAATGGATGGGTTGGAAGCTACTTGTATGATTCGCCAGCAATGGTCGCCTGAATTATCTCCACGCATTATTGCTATTACTGGTAATACTATGTCAGAAGAGCGGGATAAATGTTTAGAAGTTGGCATGGATGATTTTATTGCTAAACCTATCAAAATTCCGGAGTTAGCCCAAGCACTACAGCAAGCTCACAGAATTGATACAGATATTACAACATGGAAAAATATTAATTATACAAACACTAATCAAAAATTTAGTAAAAATATTAAAAATGATTCTCTAATCAAGAGTAAATCAATGCTAGATATTACAATGTTAGAGTCAATTATAAGTATGGGAGGCAAGAAACTTTTAGGTGAAATTCTTAAAGATTATCTCAATTTTGCTCCTATTAGGTTAGCAGCAATTCAAGAGGCAATTGTGGCTGATGATGCTAATAAATTAGCAATGACTGCTCATGTTCTACGTTCTAGTAGTGCTAATCTAGGAGGAGTGACTGTAGGCAAGATATGTAATCAACTGGAAAATTTAGGACGTGAAAATACTACTATAGGAGCAGCAGAAATTTTTCCTTTACTAGAAGTTGAGTATGAACAATTCAAACAGGGGTTAATTAATTTTAAATCTAGTAACAATATTGATTTTTCAACTGCTCAAGAAACTTCTGATACTAACATTTATTTTGTTGATACTTATGAGATTCAGAATAATTCTGTTTTAGATTTAACAATTTTAGATTCTATTGGCAATAATCAAATAATTGAAGATTATTTAGAAAATTCTCCTCATCAGATGGAACTAATTTTAAATGCAATCACGATTAATTCTACTGAAGATTTAAAACTAGCAGCTCAAAATTTAGGAGCTAGTAGTGCTAAGATCGGGGCGATCAATCTTGCTAATTTATGTGAGAAATTGAGCAATGTATCTGGTTCCGATCTAATCACAGAAGGTACGAATTTGTTGTTACAAGTTGATGGTGAATATGAAAGAGTAATAGCAGCTTTAAAACAGAAATTATAGTAGAATTGAGAATTGAGAATTGAGAAGTTAAATTCGCAGCACTGAGTAAATGTGAAAGGAGTGAAAATTTCCTAATAGTAATGGCGACTGCTATATGGTCAAAACTACTTCGCGAAAGCCATTCGATTTCCCAACCCTTCCCATACTCCCCATACCCCCATCACCCCATTACCCCATCCCCATCTCTAAGTCTGAAGGAGTATTACAGTTAAACAACATTTTTCCTGTCTGGGAATCAATATATAATGCTTGAACTGGAATTTGAGCAAGTAATTCTTGAAACGAGTTTTTACCGCGGCCAATAATTTTTTCTAACTCTATTTTTATCTCTTGCCGATAGAACCCACATAAAGGCTCCCATCTTCCATATTTTTGAGGAACTAAAGCTAAAATTTCTGGAGAAAGTTGGTTTAATTGATCTACCCAAGTTTGAATAATATCTGAGTTCAACAGAGGTAAATCACATCCCAATAATAAAATCCAATTACTATTAATTTGAGTTAATCCCTGATCTAAAGCAACTAAAGGTCCTTCAGTTTTTAACTCAGTTAACCATTCACATTCTGTAGGCAAAATTGGCTGATATTTTTCCGGCCAAGGAGTAATAATATAAACTTTTTCTGTACATTTATTTGCTACTTGATAAACTCTTTTTAACATTGGTATACTTTCCCAATAAATTAAGGCTTTATCTTCACCCATACGCGAACTTTTTCCACCTGCAAGAATGAGTGCTACTAGATGATTTTTGGCGAATGAAGATTTATTCATATACATTTGAAAAAAGGTTTTAGGTTGTAGAGATGAGGTATTATATAGAATCCGGGTAATTAGTTATCGTACCGCTTAGGAGTCAGGATTCAGGAGAAAGAAAGTATTTGAACTATTGAATTTTTAAATTCGTATTCAATACAACATATGTCAGTTAAGAAAGTAATTTTGCAATTACTATATAACCGGATTTTATATTATTTCCAGTAAAAATGTAGGTTGGGTAGAACGATAGTGAAACCCAACAAAACCTGATTATTGTTGGGTTATATCATGTCCGTTTAATTAGTGATAAAAAAACCTTCTGCTCCTGATATACTGCTTATTTCTTTTCTTCCTCCTGACTCCTGTCTCCTGTCTCCTGTCTCCTCCTGAATTTATTTATAACTGTTCATCCGGACATGATATTATTTCTGCGGAGAAGCAAGCTACATTTCATGCTTCGCAATGCTAACACAAACAACCCAAACTACGCTTATTGCACTACGTCAACGAGTATATTTCCTGATAAATATTCCGTTAAGGTTTTAACCAGAGGTAATTATCAATTATCAATTATCCATTATCAATTATCCATTATCCATTATCCATTATCCATTATC
>NZ_JBNHER010000179.1:0-6161 GCF_050015975.1 Dapis purpurea BLCC-M126
GAACTCCTGTCTCCTGTCTCCTAACTCCTAGCTAACGCGCATATTTATAAAGATAAGCTTAGGGGTTCTATATATTAATCATCCGTTCTACTGAACTTATCCAAACTTATCTAACCTGTGGTTGGGCTTTGGAGACGAGCTTCCTGCTTCATTGAGAACCACTCACCACAATCTGTAACCTTATTCTCTCGACAGGCTTAAAATCGGCGGGAACTTCACCTACTCATTTAAATATAACAGTTAAGCTTTGCCATTTACCACTAAAAAATTTGAAAAAGGGCTCGTTTGCGGAGCATTCCGTAAGGATGGGATGGATGGGTTATATCAAATCCGCTTAATTCGGTATAAAAAAAATTTTCATCTTCATTCAAGAGCAAATGTTTCTAAATTCTCTTTCCTCCTGACTCTTTCCTCCTGACTCCTGACTCCTAGATTAACTATCTAATGATACTACCGGATTTGATATTACCTAACCATATCCAATCAACCAAGAGAAAAGTAAGTTTGAGGATATTTAGGTAAGATTTCAGCTTCTGTTTTTACCCCAATATACGATTAACCAAAATCAAATTTCTCTCAGCAATTTCTCAGTTTTATAACTTTACGATGGAGATTAAGCTAACCTTGAATAATATCCTAAAACATCTATTTCATCAGGGCAGAATTAAAAGCTAAGTTGGCTTTCAATTCTGAATTGTACTTGAGCTTAAATCTGAAATATATGGAGCGTAGTATCTCAAAGTCCTTATTTTTCCTCCAAAGATTGGAACCAAAAATTTCAGTCATGGACCGCTACATCATCACAGAATTAATTGGGCCATTTCTCTTTGGTGTAGGATTATTTTCATCTATTGGCATAACAGTCGGGGCAATGTTTGAGTTAGTCCGAAAAGTGACAGAATCTGGACTACCTGTTTCTATTGCCATTCAAGTATTTCTACTCAAAATGCCAGAATTTATTGGCCTGGCATTCCCTATGGCAATGGTACTTGCTACTCTCATGGTTTACAGTCAGATGTCTGGCAATAGTGAGATAGTTGCTCTCCGTAGCTGTGGCATTAGTGTCTATCGAATGGTCATACCTGCGGTGATATTAAGTCTGACAGTAACTGCTTTTAGCTTTGCCCTCAATGAAGTTATTGTACCTAGTGCCAACTATCAAGGCTCTCTCATCCTAGAAAAAACTCTAGAGCAAGAAAATCCTCCTTTCAAAGAAAAAAATATTTTCTATCCAGAGTTTGGGAAGGTCAAGCAACCAGATGGTAGCCTAGACGATACACTTACCCGCTTATTCTACGCCGAAAGGTTTAATGGTAAATATATGAAAGGCGTAACTATTTTGGACCGTTCCCAATATGGAGTTGAGCAAATTGTGTCTTCTGAATCAGCAACTTGGAATGCAGCAGAAAATATTTGGGACTTGTTTAATGGAACAATTTATCTTGTATCTCCAGATGGTTCATATCGTAATATTGTCAAGTTTGACCATCAAAAATTAAAGCTTTCTACTGCTCCTTTAGATTTAGCAGGTAAGAGACGTACTTACAAACAAATGAATATTGTTCAATCTTATGAATATTTAGACTTAATGCGACTAAGTGGAAATTATCGAAAAGTCGTGAAAACCCAAGTCAGAATTCAACAAAAATTGGCTTTACCATTTGTGTGTGTAGTAATGGGTTTAGTAGGAGCAGCTTTAGGAATTAGACCGCAAAGAAGGGCTAATCGAGGTACTAGCTTTGGTATTAGTGTGATAATTATTTTCGGCTATTATTTACTTTCATTTATTACAGGAGCAATGGGACAAAAAGAAATTTTGACTCCTTTTTTGGCAGGATGGCTACCGAATTTTATAGGTCTTGGAGTAGCAGTATTATTGTTAGTAAGAGCCTCAAGGTAATGAATTTAGAATTCAGAATTTAGAATTCAGAATTTAGAATTCAGAAGTCAAAATTGATAAGTTAGAAGTTATTTTTATCATGTGGCTTTAAACTTAATTATTTTGATAATTCAAAAGTAGTCGCGTATCCAGACTAAAATTGTGGGTAAAATCTCTCCCCTTTCCTTGGAGAAGAGGGGTTTGCGGAGAGGTCTTCATTGACTCAAATTTACCCACATTTTCAAGCTAGACAAGATAGTAAGCTAGACAAATTTTCAGCAATTAAAAATTAAGGGTAATTCAAGCAATATTTACGGAAAAATAAAGGTTTAAAGCCTCTCCTTTAAAGGAGAAAACAAATTTTCTTTTTAAGCAATCCTCTTCTTTTTAATAATTATTAATTATTTAACCACCTTATATCATGTCATTTCAGTTATCAGTCAAACTAAATATTTGTAAAAAAATACTTGTTTGTAGTTGTGCTTTAGCGACTATATAAATCTTTTGCACTAAAGCGAAATTACTACCTCCATCCTAACTGTTTTATCAATGCCTGCCTTACTTAATTTTTGACTAAATCAGCTATTTTAAATTTAAACCTAATATGCCAAATCCTTTAATATCCAAAGCAAAAATAACTAGATTTTTATCTATATTACATAAAAATTTAATAAATCGAAGTAGGATATTTTGGTTGGGTTTAAGCATAGCAGTTGTATTAATTTATGGTATTGAATCTCTGAAAGCAGCCTTTGAAACTAAATATATAATCCAAGATGATGCACGACAACATATATTTTGGATGCGTCGTTTTTTAGATACGGAATTATTTCCGAAAGACTTAATTGCTGACTATTTTCAGTCAGTAGCACCTTGGGGTTATAAGACTTTTTATTGGCTAATAACATCCCTAGGTATCGACCCAATTTTTTTAGGTAAATTATTACCAATATTTCTGGGATTAATTTCTACAATTTACTGCTTTGGAGTAAGTTTACAAATTCTGCCAATTCCCGCTGTTGGATTTTTTAGTTCATTGATTTTAAACCAAAGTTTATGGATGGAAGATGACTTAGTTTCTGCTACTCCCAGAGCATTTTTTTATCCACTTTTTTTAGCCTTCTTATATTACTTACTCCGAGGTTCCTTATTTCCTGTTTTGGTAGCGATCGCTCTCCAAGCAGTTTTTTATCCCCACACAGTTTTACTATCACTAACAATCCTAACTATTCGACTATTCGACTATAATCAAAAGCGGTTAAAATTTACCTCAATTAAATTAAATTATTGGCTTTGGTTAGGAGGAATAATAACTGCTGGAATCATACTTTTACCATATAAATTAACTGCTACTGAATTCGGACCAATTATTACTACTACCGCAGCTAAAATACAACCTATTTTTAATTATGCTGATGGTAAATATGGCAGAGCATTCTTTTTTCATCATAATCCCTTAGTTTTTTGGCTCACGGGACCAAGGAGTGGTATCTTATTTTTAGGATTATTTTCACCACTAGCTATAGCTTCATTACTATTACCTTTTCTGCTCAGAAAAGAAAAATTTCCTCTAGCAAAACAAGTTTCTGACAAAGTAGGAATATTAGTTCAAATTTTCATAGCATCACTAGGATTATTTTTTCTGGCTCATATCTTTTTATTTCAGCTTCATTTTCCCAACAGATATATTTACCATAGTATCCGAGTGATGATGGCAATAGCTGCTGGTATTGCCTTGATAATATGGTTGGATAGTTATTTGAAGCAAATTATTTCTCAGCTAGAAAATGGTTTAACTTTCCCACAGAAAATATCTATCGGATGTACAACTATATTATTAGTAATATTAAGTATTATTCCTTTTTCTCAAGACCTAACTATAGATAATCAATCCTACGTTAAAGGCAAGGAAATAGAATTGTATGAATATTTATTAGCACAACCTAAAGATACATTAATTGCTTCCATATCCAAAGAATCAAATAATATTCCTACTTTTGCTCGACGTTCTACCTTAGTCGCACAGGAATACAGTTTACCTTATCATGTAGAATATTATAGCCAATTTAGTCAAAAAGCTATTGATTTAATTCAGGCTCAATATACTTCTAACCCAGAAGAAGTTAATAACTTTATTCAGAATTATGGGGTTGATTTTTGGTTACTCGATCTAACCGCTTATGACTCTAGATATGTAGCCGATAAAGAGTTTATTCGCCAGTATAATTTAGCAGATTCGATTATTTATCAACTGGAGCAAAATCTTATCCCTGCTTTATCCGTTACTATGGAAAGTTGTAGTGTATTAACAAGTAAGCGCATAGCATTATTACCAACATCATGTATTATAAATGAGTTGATTAAATTTACTCAAAATAATCCTTAAAATTATCAAAATTATGTAGTAATTTCTGAATAAATCCTCGGCTTTAAGGGGTAAGTATAACCGAAGTCAGAAGTCAGAAGTTAAATTCTTAGTGTGACTAAATTTGAGAGGAGCGAGAATATTCTAAAAGTAATGGTGACTGCATATATAATCAAGGTTTCGAAGAGAATAATTGATTGATTAAATGCAATAAATAGGCTGCACTCCTTGAAAACTAATGCACTTATAAAACTCAGAATACTGTAAAAGCTTTCACTCCTGTCAAACCTGAAAAAAAACTATTGCCCCTTGCCTTTCTTAACTAAAAATTTTGCAATATATCCTATGTATGTGATATAGCAGTTCTCTTATTAATGAGGTACAGTATTTTTTTCTATTCTCTATACCCTCAAATATAAAACTTATATATCTCACAAATTTGAGAAATACTATATGTGATTTGAATTATCCCAAATTCAAATATTTTAATCATTTCTAATTCCTAAAAAGGATTATGCCAACGCTGGCTATATCCGCGATTATAAAAACTATTATTACGCCTGGAAAAAGGATTGTTTGAAGGAGTTTGTGGTAAGTTTTGATTTACCTGATTAGGGTTTACTCCATAGCTATATCGCTGTTGTTGATTTTGCGGATATCCTTGATTGTTGTAATAGTTAGTTACTCCCCAATTGTTAACTCTATTTACCCCATTTTGATTATTCGCAAAACTATTAGGTACTGCTGGTAATGGTGGAAGATTTAGATTAGTAGGTTGTCTTTGAGAATAGTTATATCCCGGTAAATTGGTTGGGTTATTCGTTTGATTTATTCCGCCTGATAAATCTGTATAGTAAGGTTTTGGAGGACTAGCATTTATAAGTGGTAAAGACTGGTTAGAATTCCTTCTTTCCTGAGATTTAAGAATATTAGATGTCGATCTATTAAGAATGGAAGAAGGTGTAATATCCCTTGGCTTGATTTGAGTGGGGTAGAGGTTAATATTATTTGTTTGAGACTGATAATTAGAGGGAGATTGAGATTGATTTTTAGAACGCAGGTACTCATCCATAGCATTCTGTAGCGCATTGACAGGTTTTTCTGTTTTTTCTTCCTTGTTGGTTGGGTCGAATAAATTCATACTGCGTAATAGGGGAGCAGTAGATAATTGTGTCTTTGACAGTTGATTTGTAGAAGGCAAAGTATTAGTTTGCGCTCTCTCGTAAATATTAATTTTGGGCAGTGGATTAGCTAAATCTTCTTCAGGTTTTGTCAGATTGTTTTGCCTAGCAGATGTATTTTTAGTTTCTCTTTGGGATCTATCAAATAAATTTTCCTGGAAATTTGGTACAGGATTAATTTGAAGTTGTTGAGCATTTTTTAACTCTTCCATTAAAACTGAGGAATTGCCAATATCGCTCATAATAGACACTTCTTCAGGAGATAGATTTTCAGTGATAGTATTGCCGTTTGATACTAAATCATCATCTTCAATGGTTAACCATTCTGGATGCACTGATAATTCCCAAGCAAATAATAGTACTAGAGAAGCAACACCAATTGGTCCCCAAACTAAGGGCTTTGTTAAATGACTAAATCTGGCTCGAAAGTAGCGTATGGATTTAGGTAATTTTTTCTTATCAGACATAGGTTTTGTGCCTTCATTTATTATTTTTTAACTACATTAGTCTGTTTTTCAGTTAGAGTAAAATAATCTCATTTTTGTAGACATACTACTAAATTAACATGAATATAATTATTTCCAAATTACTTGTTAATACCAAATAACTAGAGAGTAGAAAAACTGCAGTAAATTCTCATATATGGGGCTACGCAAGTCAGATAGTACATCCGTTGGATTGGGGAGTTCATTAATTGATAATTGATAATGGATAATTGATAATTACCTCTGGTTAA
>NZ_JBNHER010000180.1:0-19700 GCF_050015975.1 Dapis purpurea BLCC-M126
CCTAACTCCTAGCTAACGCGCATATTTATAAAGATACGCTTAGGGGTTCTATAAAACGTCACAATTAGTGGCATTTCAATGTTTACTTCCTGCTTTTACAGTCAATGTCGGCAGCAAAAATTCTACAACCATTAACTGGTATTGCCCGACAGTATCTGTCAAATTTATACTTGCCTTCAAATCACGACTTATAAATATACCACATTCTGGGCAATCAAAGCTTCTCATACTTAATGGCATATCTATTACATGAGCGCAACTCGAATAAGTCTTAAGGATAATTTTTTTAAGTTGCGAGAAGGGGATTTAAACCCCTCCTAAAGCATCCAGCGCAATATTTGCCTGGGATTTTAACCCAAGCTAAAAAAACTGATAGCTAGTTAAAACCCGCATACCGTTATTCAACTTGGGGATAAATCACCCAGGCTAAATTCAGACCGTGATTTTTTTAGGTTTTTGATGAATGCAAAAGTATTAATGCTACTTCTGAACGCCAGCAGATTAATAAGTTTCAACGTGCCAACGATGCTCTTTCTTCAACCCCTTCTGATACTCACCCCAATCAACATCAAACTGAGTGGTAACAGCAGACATTCCTTCATCAATGCCACCTTCCATACCTTTTAAACCACAGATGTAAGTATGGGTATTTTCCTTTTGAATCTCTTTCCACAATTCCTCAGCATTTTCTTGAATTCTGTGCTGAATATACATTTTACCGCCATCTTTATTCTTTTGTTCCCGACTAATAGCATAAGTTACGCGGAAATTGTCAGGGAACTGACGTTGCAGCTCTTCAAGCTCTTCTTTGTAGAGAATATTGGGAGTGTAGGCACAACCAAAGAATAGCCAAGCTAAACCTTTGAACTGATAATCAGGATTTTGTTCTCTTTCCTTAAACATCCGCCAGATGAAAGCACGGAAAGGAGCAATTCCTGTACCTGTAGCGATCATAATAATAGTTGCGTTTTCATCATCAGGTAGCAACATTTCTTTACCTACAGGGCCAGTAATAGCTACATCGGCCCCTTCTTCCATGCCACATAGGTAAGAGGAACATACACCATATATTCTCTCTCCTGTTTCTGGGTGATTATATTCTAGACGGCGTACACATAGAGAGACAGTTTGATCGTCAAGATTATCACCATGACGAGTTGAAGCAATGGAATAAAGCCTTAACTTGTGAGGTTTACCATTAGCATCTGTTCCTGGTGGAATAATACCAATACTTTGACCTTCGAGATATTTCAGCTCGCTACCAGAAAGGTCAAATACTAGGTGACGAACAGTACCTTCGCCACCCTCGCGAACTTTTTCTGTGCTTGAAAGACATTTACCGATGAAAGGATTTTTGGGACGATAGGTGTTTACAGGAACATCCTTCTTATCTGACTTAGGTTTTGCTTGAGTCATGGGTTTAGTTTTTTCTCCTGTGTTAGTTGTTTGACCATTAGTTTGAGAGTGCTCACTCAGAGTTTTGATACTGACAATTTTTCCTCCCATCCTTGTAATCCTTCGCATTTCTTGATTCATGCGAGCATAAGGTACTGTAATATAAACAGTCCCACTCTTACGGATAGGGCTATTTAACTTGTCAGTAGTTTCACTCTGACGTAGACCCTCTACTTCATATACAAAACTACGACTACCGTATTCTGTGTTTGTTTTTACACCGAATCCCATCTGAGTTTTCATTCTTTACTTCTCCATTTAGATAAAGTATATTGCCAAGAGATAATGAGGCTTTCTATTTAAGTGTTTTTTAAGATGCCATGGTGTAATGGCCAGCATTTTTCAACTCTATAGCACTACGCGCAAATTAAAAGTTAAAAGTCAAAAATCAAAAGTTATCCCTGACTAAATTTGAGCATTTATTAAGTTTCCTAACCATAATGCTTAGTGCTATATATTTGAGAGGTTTAATGCTAAAAATTTTGTTTTTTTAATGTCATCTTGTTGATTTCCTAATTCATTATCTGATTAGGAAGCCTCCTGAAAGCAGAACCACTGCAACGAGTAAAACCGATCATTTTTCAGGTTTTTCACTCTGATGCAGTCGCTTGATCTTCCATAAACAGAGATAACATATAATTCTGTATTGTTTTTTACACTAATTGCAATTTGAGTTATCATTATTGATTTCTCTTTTTATTTAGTAAATATAGACTTTTCACTCACAAGAAATTCACTTTTATTCACATTCAAGTGTTTTTTGAAGATGATTTTGACTATTGGCCAATACAGAAATATTTTTTTCGCTCTTTCCTTAGCTCTTTGACATTACTATTCTTGATGTTAATCAATTTTGACTATTGTATATATAAAGTCCAGAGTGATACTAATTTCTTACGCTTTCTTTACCTAACTTTGAAGTAAAAAGTCAGTAGTTTTATCTTAAACAGAAGTCTAAAGTCAAAAATATTAAACAGAAGTCTAAAGTCAAAAATATTAATAAGAAATAAGGTCTCAAGGCTTTCCTTTGCTGCGTCGCTTCCTGTTACCTAACCTATCTAGTTGATTTTTTGATTAAATTTTGATCAAAAAAGACTTTATTTGGACTTTGTAGCGAATGGCGAAAAAAAAATGCCTTTAGGCTGTTGTCTTAATTTCTACAGAAGATATTAGATAAGACTTTTATTTTCTTTGATCCTTGTAGGGAAGATCCCATTCTGATATGATATTTTACAAAAGTTAGTAATAAAGACTTAGAGTCAATAGCTTCAAGGTCTGTCCAAGATGCCAAAGATAGAAGGTTGCTTTAGCATTTTACCCTGTAGCAAAGCAACCATCTTGAGTGAAGTCGTTTTATATGGACCAAATTTATTGGACTTATCTATTAATTTAGCTGACTTCCCTAGGAAGCCTTAACTCTCTCATCATGGAGATGTGGTGGAAAAAGTGGCTGAAATTGATTTTCAAAATAGATATAGTCTGGGTTAAGGGCGACAAGACTTAAAATGGCTCCAGAAATGCTAAGGAATTTGTCCTGGACTTACTAAGAAGCCTAGACTCACCCAGAAATAAACCATGGGATATGTCACTAAACTTTGTTTTGTGTTAGAGGGAACCTATTGTGAAAAAACCAGATAAAGTAATCTTAATTGGAGTTGCCGGAGATTCTGGATGCGGAAAATCTACTTTTTTGCGCCGAATTACAGATGTATTTGGAGAAGATTTCGTTACAGTTATCTGCCTGGACGACTATCATAGTCTAGACCGTAAGCAACGTAAAGAAACGGGAATTACTGCTCTCGACCCAAGGGCCAATAATTTTGACCTAATGTACGAGCAAATTAAAGCCCTCAAGAGTGGTGAGTCTATCGATAAGCCAATTTATAACCACGAAACTGGCGAACTTGACCCACCAGAAAAAATTCACCCCAATCATATTGTGGTTATTGAGGGTCTTCATCCTCTCTTTGACGAGCGTGTCAGAGGGCTCCTAGATTTTAGTGTCTATCTAGATATTAGTGATGAAGTTAAAATTGCTTGGAAAATCAAGCGTGATATGGCAGAAAGAGGCCACCGTTACGAAGATGTACTCGCTTCTATCAATGCTCGTCGTCCTGACTTTGATGCCTATATTGACCCACAAAAAGCTCATGCAGATGTGGTAATTCAAATTTTGCCTACTAAACTAATTCCTGATGACAAGGAACATAAGGTATTACGAGTGCGTTTGATTCAACGTGAAGGTGTAAAAGATTTTGAGCCAGTCTATCTATTTGATGAAGGGTCTACTATTAACTGGATTCCTTGTGGACGGAAACTAACCTGTTCTTATCCTGGTATTAAGATGTTCTATGGCCCAGATGGGTATTTTGGCAATGAAGTTTCTATCTTAGAAGTAGATGGTAACTTTGATAATCTAGAAGAAATGATCTACGTTGAAGGACACCTTAGCAATACTTCCACTAAATACTATGGTGAGATGACTCATATGATGATGAATCATCAAGACTATCCAGGTTCTAATAATGGTAGTGGACTATTTCAAGTTTTAGTTGGTCTAAAAATGCGTGCAACTTATGAGCGTTTGACTGATAAAGCTGTTGATGCAAAGGTAGCAGCAGCAGTTTCATAAATATCAAGCGGCAAATTTTCTATTGACCTAAAAGCAAGGTTAAAAGTAATGCCTTTATGCCTAACTGCAGGCAATGCCAATATAGCAGGCATGAAAATGAGCGGGCTGTTTTGCGTTCCGCAAAGCTCCGCTTTTCATATTAAGAAGCGAAACAGAGAAACGCGAGTGGTTAATTTTACCCCGCGTTTTTTTGATCGAGAATTCGGGGTTTGGGAGATATAGCGCTACGCGCAAGGCAAAAGTCAAAAACAATCTATGACTGAAGCGTGATAATTTATAAATTTCTGCCCTTTTTGCTTCAATTGCTATAGAACCTTCTTGATTCAAATTAGCCTCATTTTTTGTGCGAAAGCTAGAGCTATAAGTGTTCACTTTATGTATGGAAAATTATATTTCTGTAGCTAAGACTGTCCTAGAAAGGCCAAGCTTTTCCCCTGGCTTATCTGGGAGCGATCGCCAATGCAACGCCAATTTTTTCCTCTGATTACTTTAAAGATATATTTTTACAATTTAATTTTTGTTTTTTATTATATTTTTTCCTAGTTAGTGGCCTTCAAGAGGCATAACATACTAATGGCCTTTTGACTGTTATTGTAAATGAAATAAAAAGGATTTTTGTCAATAGTCTTTAATAATTTGTCATTAGCAGAGGTTCTCTGGTTTTTTTGGCCTGAAATACCACTAATTTCCATCAAAATATTACAAAGTATTAAGGAAATAATGAGAAAGTGAACAAAATGCCTCAAAATACTTCCTGGAGGTAGTTATGTCAGGAGGTATTAGTCCTTCTTAGTAACTAACTCATTTTTAGAGTATGGCAGGAATTTCCTCCTCCTCCTGAGGAAGCTTGGGATGAAAGCCATAATGTAAAAAAAAAACACAGGGGAAGGACATCACCTCTGTATAAATAGCGATTCAAATGAGTCGAAGAATCCAATATTGTCGCGCTATGGGCAATATCGGGAAGTATGTCAAGCAACCTTTTACCTTAACTGTGTTGGAATAAAGCATGAGTATTGTCACTAAATCAATTGTTAATGCAGATGCCGAGGCTCGTTATCTGAGTCCTGGTGAATTAGATCGAATCAAAACTTTTGTAAGCTCTGGAGCTCGTCGTGTTAAGATTGCTCAAATTATGAGTGAATCTCGTGAGCGGATTATTAAGGAAGCTGGTAACCAACTATTCCAAAAGCGCCCTGATGTTGTTTCTCCCGGTGGTAATGCCTACGGTGAAGAGATGACTGCTACTTGCTTGCGCGATCTGGATTATTATTTGCGTTTGATTTCTTACGGTATCGTTGCTGGTGATGTTACTCCTATTGAGGAGATTGGACTTGTAGGGGTTCAAGAAATGTATAAGTCTTTAGGCACTTCTATTGAAGCTGTTGCTGAAGGTGTTCGGTGCATGAAGAGTGTTGCTGCTAGCCTTCTTACTAGTGAAGATGCTGCCGAAGCTTCTACTTACTTTGACTATGTTATCGGTGCTATGGGTTAAGGCTCTTTATAAATGTTAGATAAAATTTGATGAGACTGGAAGATTTAAATAATTTAAAACTTCCTCAAATATCAAGTTGAAGTCTATGGTTTAACATTTAAAGTCATAACCTTTACTTATCCAATAATTTTGAAGATTCAGCAATTTTAAGGAAATCAATCAACAATGCAAGACGCAATTACCGCCGTTATCAATTCTTCTGACGTTCAAGGTAAATACCTGGACGCAGGCGCTCTAGATAAGCTCACTAACTACTTTGCCACAGGTGAGCTAAGAGTTGGAGCTGCAACCGCTATTAGCGCTAATGCTGCAACTATTGTTAAAGAAGCTGTAGCTAAAGCCCTACTTTACTCTGATATCACTCGTCCTGGTGGTAATATGTACACCACTCGTCGTTATGCTGCTTGCATCCGTGACTTGGATTATTATCTCCGTTATGCTACTTACGCAATGCTCGCAGGCGATCCTTCCATTTTAGATGAGCGCGTATTAAATGGCCTAAAAGAAACTTACAATTCTTTGGGTGTACCTATTGGTGCTACTGTACAAGCTATCCAAGCTATGAAAGAAGTTACTGCTGGTTTAGTTGGCCCTGATGCTGGAAAGGAAATGGGTGTTTACTTTGACTACATCTGCTCCGGTTTAAGCTAATTTGGCGATCAATAAAAAGACAAAAAAAGAGTAGATTTTCTCTTTAGTTCTGACTGATGTTGTATTTCGAGGCTAGGAAGACCTAGAGTGAGTGTTAGATTACCAAAGGCTTATTGAATTAATTTATAAGCTTTAGTGAACTAGCATTGATTCTATGGCTCCCTGCCTTGGGAATTCTTAAATTTGATATTTAGAGTTGAAGCGATCGCATATAGTGCTACGCGCAAATCAGAAGTTACACCGTTTCACGGAAGTCAAAAGTTATATTTGATCGGCTCAAAACTCTGACATTAAAGTAATTTCAGGAAATAATTTCACATCTAAAGTTTGAAATTATTTGTGACATCTTTAAAGTGAATTGGTATTAGAAGTAATCTTTGAGTGAGTTTTTCTTGCAGAAATGCTGTGGAAACAGCATTTAGTAATGTCGTAAGCTTTGCTTCGACTAATAATTAAATAATTTAGATTTAAGTAGTGATTTTTGCAATTTACCTTCTGAAAATGAAGGAAATTTATTGATCAATATCAATACTTCTACAAAATTACTAAATAATCAAATTTGACTGTTTAGCTTAAATGTTATACAAAGGATTTAAAACAATCCTCATTAAATATTAGGAGAAATTTTTACCATGAGACAGTTTAAGATTACAGCTTGTGTTCCTAGTCTAAGTCGGACTCGTACTCAACGAGAATTACAAAATACCTACTTTACTAAGCTTGTTCCCTATGATAGCTGGTTCCGGGAACAACAAAGAATTATGAAAATGGGCGGCAAAATTGTCAAGGTAGAGTTAGCTACTGGTAAACAAGGAGCAAATACTGGTTTACTTTAAATTACGATTTTGATAAATAGTAATTAGAGAGAGGTCAAAAGACCTCTTTTTTATTGTTTGTTAGGACTTATACCGTTTCAAGGAAGTCAAAAGTTAAAAGTTAAAAGTAAGATTTTTCCGCCTGAAAACTTTTCGCTGTGGGATATGTAGTACAGGCATCTTGCCTGTGACAGGGAGCCTCAAACTCGGGAAAATATCCATAAAACCTTTGACAAGGATACCTGAGTGAGACAAAATCCTCTGTAATGGCAAATACATAATTTATATATTTTATCAAGTTTATTATATCATTGGGGGCGGGTTCACTTTATTTCAGGTGAAACTCATGAATTTAACGCGGAAACTGCCCCTACTATTGCAACATTTTAGGCGTGTCAGCCTAATACAATTTTTGCTAATAGCGGGCAAGATGTCTGCACTATAACATATAATTGCTTTGAGGTAGGATGATAGATATAATGTTCGATAATATTAAATTATCTATTAATTATCTATGAAATATTCCGCTTCTGCATCTACTAAAAAATCATTAAAAGCTAAACAAAATAAAGCTGAAGATTCTCTATCTCCTAACGCAGATTACAGTCAACTTGACATTAGCAAACTGTCAGAAATGATGCAGCGTTATGTGGAAGTTAAACAACAATATCCCCATGCTCTTTTATTGTTTCGAGTCGGTGATTTTTTTGAATGTTTTTTTCAGGATGCTGTCACGATCGCGCAAGAATTAGAATTAGTACAAACAAGTAAACACGCTGGTAAAGAAATTGGTAGGGTTCCCATGACTGGAGTACCTCATCATGCTGTGGAAAAATATGCTGCTATTTTAGTAGAAAAAGGTTACGCAGTGGTAGTTTGCGATCAAGTTGAAGATTCTGCTATTGCTCAAAAAGAAAATCGCCAAGTTAAGCGTGAAATTACTCGCATTCTCACCCCCGGAACTCTTACTGATGACGGAATGCTCAAACCTCGTTACAATAACTATTTAGCAGCAGTCGTCATTGCCAAAAATTATTGGGGACTTGCTTACACTGATATTTCGACGGGCGAATTTTTGACTACCCAAACTCAAGGTTTAGATCAACTTACCCAAGAATTAATGCGTTTGCAAGCTTCGGAAGTATTATTTCCCACGAACGCACCGGATATTGGTTTCATGTTACGGCCGGGAGAAAAGTCAGACCATCTTCCAGAATGTCTACCTAATTCTTTTTGTTATTCTTTTCGCCCCCAACAACCTTTTACTCTAGGGGAAGCAAAGGAAAGACTTTTGCTCAAATTTCAACTAACATCCTTGGAGGGTATTGGTTGCGAACATATTCCATTGGGTGTGCGAGCAGCAGGGGGGTTATTGGAATATCTGGAGGAAACTCAAAAGGAAAATCAAGTTCCTCTACAACGCCTGCGTAGTTATACTATGGCAGATTTTTTAATTCTCGATCATCAGAGTCGCCGGAATTTGGAAATTACGCAAACGGTTAGAGATGGTAGTTATCATGGTTCGTTATTATCGGCGATCGATAAGACCAGCACTGCAATGGGTGGTCGTGCTTTACGGCGGTGGTTATTGCAACCACTTCTGAATTTGAAGGGTATTCGTGCTAGACATGACACTATTGACGAACTAATAAGTAATAATGATTTGCGTCAAGATATTCAAAGAATATTGCGTCAAATTTATGATTTGGAACGTTTAACTGGGCGGACTGGTGCTGGTACTGCCAATGCTAGAGATTTAGTTTTTTTAGCTGATTCTTTGACGAAACTTCCGGAACTTTCTACTTTAGCATCTGAGGGTAATTCTCCTTATTTAAAAGTCTTGCAAAGTCTACCTCCAATTTTACAAGAATTGGGGAAGAAAATTCATTCTTTTTTAGTTGAATCTCCTCCTCAACATTTAAAGGAAGGAGGATTAATTCGCTCTGGTGTAAATGCACAATTGGATGAGATGCGGGGGTTAGCTGAAGAAGACCAACAATGGATTGCTAATTTGGAAGTTACAGAGAGAGAAAGGACGGGAATTCCTAATTTAAAGGTTGGTTATAATAAGGCTTTTGGTTATTACATTAGTATTTCTAAATCGAAGGCAAATTTGGCGCCGGATGATTATACTCGCAAGCAAACTTTGACTAATGAGGAGCGTTATATTACTGAGGAATTAAAGGAAAGAGAAGTTAGAATTTTGACGGCGCGGGATGATTTGAATCAATTGGAATATGATATTTTTGTTGCTTTGAGACATGAGATAGGGGAACACGCTGAGGAAATTAGAAATGTTTCTCGTGCTGTGGCAGCTATTGATGTTTTATGTGGTTTAGCAGAAGTAGCAGTTTATCAAAATTATGTTCGTCCTACTATAGTTGATAGTCGAGAATTGAAAATTATTGAAGGTCGTCATCCGGTAGTGGAAAAATATTTACCTGCTGGTTTTTTTGTACCGAATACTGCCATATTGGGGAGTAAAAATTTGGAGGAAAATGATTCGGGAATTACTCCCTATTCTGCGCCGGATTTAATAATTTTAACTGGTCCGAATGCTAGTGGGAAAAGTTGTTATTTACGGCAGGTAGGATTGATTCAATTAATGGCACAAACTGGTAGTTTTGTTCCGGCAAGTTCGGCTGTTTTAGGAGTGAGCGATCGTATCTTTACTCGTGTGGGAGCTGTGGATGATTTAGCTACTGGTCAATCTACTTTTATGGTCGAGATGAATGAGACGGCAAATATTTTGAATCATGCTACGGAAAAGTCTTTAGTTTTGTTGGATGAAATTGGTAGAGGAACGGCAACTTTTGATGGAATTTCTATTGCTTGGTCTGTGGCAGAATATTTGGCAACGGAAATAAAATCTCGGACAATTTTTGCGACTCATTATCACGAATTAAATGAACTTTCTTCTATTTTGGATAATGTGGCAAATTATCAGGTAACGGTGAAGGAGTTGCCTGATAAAATTGTATTTTTGCATCAAGTACAACCTGGTGGAGCGGATAAATCTTATGGTATAGAGGCGGGAAGATTAGCAGGTTTGCCAGATTCGGTAATTGCACGAGCAAGACAGGTAATGCAGCAAATTGAAAAGCATAGTAAAATAGCAATTGGTTTGCGGAAAGGTGTTAAGAAAAAAGAGGAGGAAGAGGTGGTAGAGGAGGTGATAACTGTGGAGCAGTTAGATATTTTTAATGAAGAATTTGGAGATAGTTTGTTATAACAGTTATCAGTTATCAGTTATCAGCGATAAAAGAAACCGGGTTTTTCAGAGATAGATGTTGATATTGGAGTATTTTAGACAAACCCGGTTTCTAGTTTCCATAAATTTGTAGTGGACTGTTTCATCTTAAATGTTGCATTAGAAAATGAGGGGATGGGGGGATGGGGTGATGGGGTGATTATGAGAAAAGCGCTTTGCACTATTTTAGGTGAAACAATCCACTACAATAATTACTGCGCGACTACAAAGTTTTGGTTATCGCGATGTGGTTCATCAATTTGAAAAGCACTGTAATTACACAGATTTTATTATCAGCGGTGCTACAATTTTGGTGTTTAGTTGGTTTAGCAACAAATTAGACAGTCATGAAAAGCGTTTCGCTAGCGAAACGCCATATCCAATCAACCAACAGAAAAGTGCTAGCATATTTCCTTACGGTTTTAATCAGAGGTAATTATCCATTAATGAACGAATGAACGGATTTGATATGACTTACCTCTGTTGGGATTAATAAGCCTGGTTTTATGAAAAATACCACAAATATTTGTTTGTTTTATGAAGATTCAGTAAAGATTTGGTAGAATTTTACTTGTTTTATGAAGATACAATGAAGTTGGCGGTTTTTCCTTGACACGGAGGGATAAGTAAATTTACTATATATACCAGTTACGTAATACAACGTATTTTGATCGTTGCGACCGACATGGAAGCAATCTTAAATCCTAGTTTTTCGTAGCTCATCCGTAAGTCCTTATACAGTTGTATATGTATGAGATATGAGTAAGATATGGGTAAAAAGATAAAATTATAGTTTTAACAAAGACCTCAAAAATATAAAAAACGACGGAGGAACTTAGCTAGGCAGATTTATACCCTGGTTGAATAACTACATGCGTGTTTTAACCTTGAGTCAAGGTGTTTTAGCGATCGCTACTGATGCGATTCGTTATTCAACGATGTTTGTAGACAAAAAGTTTCAATGGTTACGCCAGGGGATTTATTTATTATCCCAGTCTATCTTGCTGCAAGTCGACAGTACAGTGCCTTACTGTTTGTTCCCAGTGGCACAGGAAAATCCGGCAATGCTGAAGTTTGTACAGAAACATTTAGAACCCTATCTAACAGAGGTGACTTATTCTCAGGTGGCGGTGAAGCAACTGGGTTTGAGTTACATCCGTCATAAACTAAGACTTACACACCTACAAGGTATTTTCGTGATTCCGACGACAGGGTTTGTGGAGCAATCCGGAAGGGATAGCAATCTCAAATCCTAGTTTCTCTTACATCATGTGTAAGTCCAGATAACTTGAAAACATCAAAACTTTTTTAAATAAGAGGAATTAATTAATCATGGGTGACATAAACGGTACTTCTAATGACGATACTCTAGACGGTACTAATCGTGCCGATAGCATTGATGGTGGTGGCGGTGACGATACCATTGAGGGTGGTAATGGTGCCGATACCATCACTGGTGGTGACGGTAACGATACCATTGAGGGTGATGGTGGCCGCGATAGCATTGAGGGTGGTAGCGGCAACGATAGTATTGATGGCGGCCAAGGTGGGGATCGCATCAAGGCTGGCACTGGTGACGATACCGTTGAGGGTGGTGGCGGCAAGGATACCATCACTGGTGGCAAAGGTGACGATAGTATTGATGGTGGCGGAGCTGCCGATCGCCTCATTGGTAATATCGGTGACGACACTATAGATGGTGGTCGTGGAAATGATTACATTGATGGCGGTGGCGATGACGACAGCATTGATGGTGGTCATGGTAAAGATCACATTGAAGGTGATCGCGGTGACGACACCATCACTGGCGGCACACATGCCGATACCATTAAGGGGGGTCAAGGTGACGATGTCATTGATGGCGGAGATGGTGGCGATATCATTGATGGTGGTAGCGGTCACGATACCATCAATGGTGGTGATGATGGCGATACCATTAATGGTGGTGTCGGCAACGACATCATTGATGGTGGTGACCGTAAAGACATCATTGATGGTGGTGCGGGTAACGATACCCTCACTGGTGGTGCGGGTAACGATACCCTCACTGGTGGCAGCGGTGATGATTATCTTCTAGGTTCAAATGCCTCTTCTCGTGAGGTAGATATCTTCTTTGGTAACGACGGTGCAGATACTTTCGTCGGTGGAGAGGAAGACTTTGGTTATTACATTGGGGATGGCAATAAAGACAAGGGTATTATTAAGGATTTTCTTGATGGGGATAAAATTCAGTTGTTCGGAACTGCTGATGATTATACAATTACATACGATTCTGTTTCAGGAGATACATCCATTTTCTACGATGATGGCACTGCCAATGGCGATCTCATATTTGAGATAGAAGGCGTTGAACTATCCGACTTGACGAACACGAATATATTTACCTATACTAATCCCCTTGAACTCACGTGGTGATAAGCAGCTCAAAATTATTGTGGGATAAGGGTTTAAGTATCGTTCGTAAGGGTGAGAAATTGCCAAATTTTTGATACGGGATAATCATTATGTTGGGAGGGAGTCGTTGAGCGAAGCTCAACGACTCCTATAATCTTAGTTGATTTATTATTCAATCATAGATGGCTCAGAAACTTAATTTTAGTCAATTAAAAAATTTTAGCGATCATAAGTTAAAAATTTCAGCCCTCGGATAAATTATCACAGTTACCTGGATCTAATTAAAGAATTTATAGTTTGGACATAGCTCTTAATCCTCTTCCATAATCAGGTTTTTTCTGAGGATTTAAATTCATAATATTTTCAACAATATCAAATAAGTAATCCCCAGCAAGCGTCCATAAATAACCATACATACCTACCCAAAAATTACTATGTCTTTTATATTTTCGTTTTGAGGAATGGAAAAATCTCAAATCAATTGGCTTTGTCGATTACTTCCGTTTTGAAAAAGATGGAAAAAGAACTTGTGAACGAAGAGATTACATTAGTAGTTTATCAAATAATGCCGAACTTTTAGCTGAAGCTATTTGTGGTCATTGGGGGATTGAAAATCAATTAAATTGGGTATTATATGTTCAATTTCAGGAAGATAATTCGAGAATCAGAAAGGATAATTCTCCAGAAAATTTGGCAGTAATTAGACAAACAGCATTAAATTTATTAAATCAATAAAAAGCTGTAAAAACTGGAATAAAAAATAAATGAAAAAGAGCCAGATGGAACAATAGTTACCTCCTCAAAGTTTTATTCAGCTCAGAATAAATTCTGAACGTAAATAAGTAAAAATATCTGGTAATGGAATTTTATTTTCCTGTGCATCAAGAGAATCATTATTGATTTTAGTTTAATTATTTAAAAGTGATTGCAGATAGTAATATCGACAATAAAATTTAAATAATAATCTTATATTTCTCTCAATAGATTAAATGATTGCAGTATGCAATCCTGGTAAAAAACAAAAATAAAAATTGAGCGAATTAGACTGATTGCTGATAGTGATATCACCCATCAATAGTCCATTATCACTTCCATTTCAATTGAACAATAGATCAATGCTATGTGTTGGTGTGGGTTCGTGATCGCGAACCCACACCAACAACAAGAATAATTATTATTATCACAAATTAAATACCTAGCTAAATATCCTTTTAACTCTTATCCAATAATGGTTTTGAGCTGCTTGTAACCCTGTGATGCAAAGGGCATTATTGGGTTCTTAGTCATTTATCAAAAAAATTAGATGCGTTTTCCCTGGGATATACTCAAAATTCCGCACCCTGTATCTTTAAATTCTTCCCCAGTGGGATAAATGCTTGATAAAGAGTCGGTGAAAAATATTTCTTCCTTATGATATTCAAGGAAATTGTTAATTAAGCCTTTAACTTGTACTTGGTTGGGAGTTTTGCCCATAACGCTAATACTTTGATCCAGACAAACCGCTAAACCCTTAGCTCTAGTTAAATTAATCAAACTATTTTTATTTTTTAGAAAAATCTCTTTCATTAAATCTGGGTTTCTAAAAAATCCCTCTCGCAGACGATTTTGGATTCCTTGTATTTGAATGCGGTAACTTTTAAATTGTTGTTATTGTTTAGAGAATAAATGTGCAGACAAAAATTGTCCTAAAAATCCTCCTACTTTCCGAGTTTCATAATTGATATATTTTGGGGAATAATGGTGACAGGCAATCAAGCCCCAAAGTTTATTTTGATTGACTAAAGATATGGACATCGAAGCGGAAACTCTGATATTTTTCAGATACTCAATATGACAAGGAAATACACTTCTTATGTAAGATTTTAGTGGTAATTAGGAGTCAGGAGTCAGGAAGAACAGGGAATTAAGAGTAGGTAGAAGTTAAAATAATACCTTAATTTTTGTACCCTTGTCTATCTATAAATACTCACTTTTTCAGCTTTTCGCTCTAAAAAGCGGGTACTTTTTTCGACCTAAAAAAGCTAAATTTTTTATCTGTCAATGGTTTGAGAATTAATCAGTAAGCCCTAACTAATCATCCGGATTTAATATTAATAATAAACTTCCCTCTGCTGGAAATTTTTCTGATTTTTTTTGATTAAAGCGCCAATATTGTTGGTAATTATTCAAAAAGTTTTGTCCTAAAATTCCATCAACTTCTAATAACTTCAACACTGGGGAAGATAAAATTACTGTCTCTAAGTTTTTTAGCTCATAATTTCCCATTTTTACTTTAGCTAAAGAAGCATATTCTGCCATTTCTATCCCACAAAAACCTTGCACTTGGATTGGCTGTCTTTCAGCCACAGAAATTTTTAACTGACTAGCTAATTTCTGAGAAATAAAAATACTTTCTGCCCCTGTATCTATCATAAAAATAAACGGACCATTACCATTAATTTCTACCTCGGCTAACATTACTCCTAATTTAGATTTAAGTGGGATAGCATCATTAATATTTTTAGCAGGTATTGGAGTCGGAGGTAGTAATCGTAATTCTTGGGTTTGAGGATTTATTTCTACATCAAAATTACTCAAAATATCCATTCCCAAAACTCCTGACAATCCCTCTGGCATGACAGTAGTAGTAAATTCTAAACCTGTTAAATTTTCGACTTTAACATTATCAATTTTTAACACAGGTAAACGATGCAAATTAGCTTTCATTTCTGGGCACTCATCTCCTGCTACTGCATAAGTTAAAAGTTCCTGTGGTACAGGTTTCCCTATTAATTCTAATTTTTTGATTGTTTCTGTGCTAATGATGGAAGTAGAAGCCCCTGTATCTAATAAAAAATTACCCCAATTTCCTCCTAGAGTTGCTGTCAAGGTAAAAGCTTTTCCACCGTCTAAAAATTCTAGAGGTATAGTTGCTTTTCCTGTTACTTTTGGGCGGGGTAAGTTGAGACCTTCCAGTTGTACAATTGCTCCAATTGATATATTTTTACGATTGAGTATAACTATATCTTGTGGGAAAATGATAGGTTTTAGTTGAGCTAAACTAGGGTAAATAATTATGCAGCTCATAGTCGCCAAAATAATAGTTGTGATACTCCTAAATCTGTTCATAGTTGTTAGTTAATTGGAATGGCAAAATTCTGATCGCATGATATTAATTATGATTGATTTATATCATTTTCGTTATAACAGTTATAATTAAGCTTGTAGTTGGGCTTTAGCCCTACCATAAATATTTGGGGGGCTGAAGCCCAACTACGAACAAAGGTTTTATTCTAACTAATAATCTAGAAAATAAACTTCCCTGAATTAGATAAAATGTTAACCTGTTTCTACAGTATCTAAGAGAGCTTTAAAAATGAGATAAATAGAAGTTGCCCCTGGATCTTGATGACCAATACTGCGATCGCCTAAATAACTTGCTCTTCCTTTCTTCGCTAGCATGGGTATTGTATTTTTCATCCCCGACTCAGCAGCATCTACCGCTTGTTTCAAACTTTCGAGAAAACTAGAATCATTTGCTACTGCTTCTGTAAAAGTATTTGCTGCTGGAGACAAAGCATCTAACATGGTTTTGTCTCCCAAGTTAGCTTTGCCACGTTGCACTACTCCCTCGACTGCAGCAGCAAACACTTTAGTCATATCTTCTGTCGTTAGTTCTGACTTCCCTGTTACTACAGCACTTACTCGCAAAAATAGAGTTCCATACAAAGGTCCACTAGCACCACCGATAGTAGATATTAAAGTCATACTCACAGCTTTGAAAATACTGCCAATATCTTTATTCGTAAGAGTGGGGAGTTGAGTTAGGACTTTCTGAAAGCCACGATTCATATTAATACCGTGGTCAGCATCACCAATAGCAGCATCTAATTCTGTGAGATAATCTTTGTTTTCTTCTAAGACTTTTGCTACTGTTTCCAGCCATTGGATAATTTGTTCTTTGTTTATCATAATCTTTTCAGTTATCAGTTATCAGCAACTCTAGCCAAAAAAGTAGGTTGGGTTGAGGTAGGTTTTTGCTGGCGCATAACTCCGTTAACGGCTAAGAGCCGACATAAAACGCTGCGCGACATGTTTGCGGAGCATTCCCTATACGAAAAAGCAGAGCTTATCCGCAGGATAAACCCAACATATATCAATTATAGCTCGCCAACGATTAAAATTCTTGGCTAATAGTATCATGTCCGGTTGAATGATTTAATTAAAACCTGTAGTAGGATACAGTTCAGGCTAAAGCCCTACTACAAACAAAAACTCATCATATACCTAGTTGAGCAACAACATACTCTTGTACCGACTTCGCTCCATCCAACTGTAACACAGAATGAGCGATCGCCTCTAACTCGGACATATCCAATTGAGAAATTACTCTCTTGACAATAGATATTGCTGGTGGAGCTACACTCAACTCATCAACTCCTAACCCCAATAAAATAGGTACTGCCACAGGATTAGATCCCAACTGACCGCAAACACTTACCGAAATTCCCGCTTCATGGGCAGCAATTACAGTTTGCTGAATCATTCGCAATACCGCAGGTTCCAAACCATTAGCAAGATTAGCAACTTTAGAATTAGTACGGTCAGCGGCCATCACATATTGACTCAAATCATTTGTACCAATACTGAAAAAATCTACTTCCTTTGCCAACTGGTTCGCCATTGTTACTGCTGCTGGCACTTCTATCATAATTCCCACTTTTATCGTATTTACGCCAGAAAGTGAGTTTTCAACTTCTGTCAAAATCTTTTTAGCTGCCCGTACTTCTTGCACAGATGACACCATTGGGAACATTACCTTAACATTATGTCCGTGACTCGCCCGCAAAATTGCTCGTAATTGAGTCTGAAAAATTTCTGGAGTATCTAAACTTTGCCGAATACCACGACATCCCAAAAAGGGATTAGCTTCCAACTCATGCTTGATATAGGGAACTTGCTTGTCAGCTCCGATATCTAAAGTACGGATAGTTAGAGGGCGAGTTCC
Source organism: Dapis purpurea BLCC-M126 (assembly GCF_050015975.1). NCBI lineage: Bacteria > Bacillati > Cyanobacteriota > Cyanophyceae > Oscillatoriales > Microcoleaceae > Dapis > Dapis purpurea. Next base: position 17,680 of record NZ_JBNHER010000180.1, read on the forward strand.
CATAATTTTAGCGATCGCCTGATAAGTCTCATATTCTTCTGCTTCTGTTGGTTGGGTTTCGCGATCGAGATATAGAAACTCACTCCGCAATAAACCTACTCCTTCTGCACCACACTCAAGGGCAAATTCTGCATCAGTAACTCCCACAATATTTGCCATTAACGAAATTTTTCTGCCGTCTTTAGTTATTGCCTCTTGAGGTGTTTGAGATTTATTCAAAGTTTGACTTTGTTTTGCCTGTAACTGCTGTAACTGTGTCTGACTCGGTTCGACCCAAATTTCCCCTGTTGCCCCATCTAAGGCAATTTGAGAATCTGTTGCCAATGACAATAACTGAGTACCTACTCCTACCACCATCGGGATACCTAAAGTATTTACAATCAATGTACTATGAGCAGTAACACTACCAGCGCTAGTACAGATAGCCAATACCAAATTTGGTTTCAGTTGTAAAGCAAGGGAAGGTGTTAAGTCGGAAGTCACGAAAATTCCTGGTTGTGAAAAATTAAGACTGCTGCTACTCTCACCCGTTAGCAGTTGCAGCACCCGCCCTCCTATATCTTTAATATCAATAGATCGCGCCTGCAAGTAGGGATCTTCTAATTCTTGATAGGTATTAATCATAGCCTCAATAGCTTTTTTCCATGCTAGTGCAGTACAGTGATGTTGTTTAAAAATGTTTTGATGTACTTGTTCTAACAAACTGGGATCTTCAATATATAAGAGTTGTGTTTGCAAAATATCAACTTGAGTATTATCAGTTGTACTTTTGTTAGATAGACTGTCAATTATTCCTTGAATTTCCTTTTTTGCAGTTTCCAAAATTAACTCTAGATACTGCCACTCTACCTCTGGATCTGCTACTGGATAGTCTTCAACGTCTGGAATTGTTGCTTGATAATGCACTACTTTTCCAACTGCAATTCCTGGAGATGCGGGAATTCCTAGTAATTTATTATCTGCATCTGGCGCTGTTGATATTTTTGCTTTTGTTTTGACAATTACTTCTGCCTCCCCGAAATTATTTGTGATTGATTCTTGGATTTTTGTTAGGGCTAAATCTGCATCATTACCAGTTGCTGTTATTGCTACTTCATGTCTTTGTTTGACTGCTAATGTAATTACTTGATTGATACTTTTAGCATTTATTACTTGACTATTTTTGGTCAAGTTTTGCAGAGTAATTTCAGATTGAAATTGATTTGCTATGGCTACTAATTTTGCTGCGGGGCGAGCATGAATGCCTAGTTGATTTTTGATAGTAGTTTTAATTGTTTTTGACGAATTTTCTTTTTCTATATTGTTGATATTTCCCAGGTTTTGATCGGGTACTATTTCATCAACATTAATCTGAGATATCTTAGCTGTTAAAGCTGCATTAGCTTCAGCCATGACTTGTTGAATATTAGCTCCCAAAGAAGCTTGAACTATAGCAGAAATCGCTCCTTCTACCAAAGGTGCTGTACAGATTTTAATATGATTTCTTTGGCTTGATGATAAAAATTCTAGAGCCATTTCTGTACTCATTACCGCACTGCCTAAATCCATTAATATGATAACTCCAGCATCACTATAAACAGATTCTATTGCCTCTTGTACTTTAATAACATCAGTACCAAAAGGATTTTCTGGGTCATCTATTCCAGCAGCGATTGCTATTGGTGCTGGTTCTTGAGTCATTTGTTCTGCTAATTCTACCACTGCCTCGGCTAATTTTGCACTGTGGGATACAAGTACAATTCCTACTTTGTTTTCTGAAGAAGTTATCATTTTTTTATATATTTTTGATATTGCTGCTTAACATATCAATATTACATAAGCATCAGAGAAAAAATTATATCTAAATTAGCAATATTTGACTAAAGCTCGTAGTAGGGCTTTAGCCCGAACTGTAGATAAGACTAAATTCCTACTACAAACAAAAACTTTTTTTGAGCAAAAAAATTAGCTCTAAATTTAACTTCACAGAAAAAATTATATCTAAATTAGCAATATTTGACTAAAGCTCGTAGTAGGGCTTT
>NZ_JBNHER010000180.1:19800-22306 GCF_050015975.1 Dapis purpurea BLCC-M126
CCTACTACAAACAAAAACTTTTTTTGAGCAAAAAAATTAGCTCTAAATTTAACTTATGACTTCTGACTTCTAACTTCTGAGTTATATCAAATACCCCATCGTAATGCCGCAGTTTTCACTGGCGCATCCCAGAATTTAATCAACTCATCATCCAATTTTAACAGAGTAATAGAACAACCTTGCATTTCCAAGGAAGTAATATAATGCCCAATCAAATTACGCACAATTTGTAGTCCCTTTTGTTCACAAATTTCTGCTAATTTCCGATAAACAATATATAACTCAGAAATAGGAGTACCACCCATACTATTCACAAAAGCTAGAAGGCGATCGCCTTGCTCAAATGGTGAGTCTATTAATTCTACTTCCTGCCATTCCCCTTTCACCTCATCCCACTCCCGCACTATCCGACTATAACCGACATCTTCAATAATATTAATAGCTAACATTTCTGCAATTTCATCTGCTGATTTCATTGCCATTCGTTCTCGCCCTGGTTCCCCATGAATGCCAATACCGAATTCAATTTCGTTATTGCCTAACTCAAAAGTAGGACTACCTTTAGCAGGTGTGGTACATGATGTCAATGCCATTCCCATACTGCGCCCATTGAGATTTACTTTCCGGCAAAGGTCAGTTATCTGCTTGAGGTCATAACCAGCTTCAGCAGCAGCGCCACAAATTTTTTCTGCTAACACTGTTGTTCCGACACCTCGTCGCCCTTGAGTAAAAAGACTGTCTTTAACGGCAACATCATCATCTATTAATATATTCAAGACTCGGATATTTTCTGAGAGAGCAAGTTCGGTTGCCATCTCAAAATTCATCACGTCGCCACTATAATTTTTGACAATATTCAGAACACCTGCGCCTGAATTGACAACTTTAGCTGCTTCTAACATTTGATCAGGAGTAGGAGAAGTAAATATTTCACCAGGGCAAGCAGCATCTAACATTCCCATCCCGACAAAACCGCCGTGCATAGGTTCGTGGCCGCTACCTCCGCCGGAGATGATGGCAACTTTATTTTTTATTGGTGCATCAGCGCGGTAGATGAAATGGGGTTCGAGGTTGACTTTTATGAGATCGGGGTGAGCGATCGCCATACCTTGGAGACTTTCTCGAACTACATCGTTGGGGTTATTAATAAGTTTTTTCATAGAATATATCCTGATTAGTAATTGTATTTATATTACAAGAAAATGACCTAATAATTACTGATATATGCTTAAATAGAATAGCAGTTAAATTCAATAATTAACGTACATGGCCACCAGACTAATTGAACTAGAAGATGGGATTTGGGTTGAAGCAGAAGTTGCAGATGATGAGGCAAAGCCAATTTCTACTAATGTTGCCAAAAGAGTCCAATCTAGTTTTGATAAAGTTAAACCTATATTAATTAGTATTAGTCGCCCTATTGCTGAAGCTTGGCAAGAAATTAATAAAGATATGGAAATTGAACAAGCTGAGGTGGAAGTGGGTTTTAATTTTGAAGGGGAAGGTAATCTATATATTACGAAAGCAAAGGCAGGTGCAAATTTAAAAGTTAAATTAGTGCTGAAACCGAAAAAGTCAGGGAATGATTAATCTGAGAAAATTAAAAGAATCTATTGTTTTAATTACCAGTGCTAAAAAAGCAAATGTTATTGGCACTGGATTTGCTTTTTATCGGCAGGATGATTATACTTATCTGCTTACTTGCGCCCATGTTGTTGAGGATGTGGGTGGTGAAGAAAATCTAAGGGTAAATGATATTCCTGTAGAACTTGTGGAGATAGGAGATGCTCAAGGTTTTGATTTAGCAATTTTAAAAGTCAAATATATTTTTCCGCCCTTAACGTTAATGATTTTATATGGGGAACAAGAAAGAAGTTTTGAAATAAAAATTCCTGGTAACTTTCTTATGGGTGAAAATAAGGCACGCCGTCGCCAGATAATAACAGGAATAATGATGGTTGATGGAGAAACAGCATTACAAACAATAGATAATCAGGAAGAAGAAGTTGCTGTTGGTAAACTAAAAATAGATAAAGGAGAACTTCAAAAAGGTTATAGTGGGGCACCTGTTGTTGATTCAGAAACAGGTTTTGTTTTGGGTTTAACTACTCATAAAGTTGACAAGGAAGGAGCAAAGGAAGGAACTTTTGGCACAGCAATATCAATAGAAGCTTTGGAAAAAATTTGGCGTGAAATGCCGACTGAAGTTTCTCAGCAAATTGAACGAGAATCATTAGAAACTTCTGAGGATTTATCTATTGAAGAAAATCAAGTAAAACCTGTAGAAACTTCTGAGGATTTATCTATTGAAGAAACTCAAATAAAACCTGTAGAAATTTCTGAGGATTTATCTGCTGAAGAAACTCAAGTAAAACCTATAGAAACTTCTGAGGATTTATCTGTTGAAGAAACTCAAGTAAAACCTATAGAAACTTCTGAGGATTTATCTATTGAAGAAACTCAAGTAAAACCTATAGAAACTTCTGAGGATTTATCTGTTGAAGAA
>NZ_JBNHER010000180.1:22406-49575 GCF_050015975.1 Dapis purpurea BLCC-M126
ACTCAAGTAAAACCTGTAGAAACTTCTGAGGATTTATCTGTTGAAGAAACTCAAGTAAAACCTGTAGAAATTTCTGAGGATTTATCTGCTGAAGAAATTATAGCCCTCAAAAAATTAGACGTTCCTAAGAATTCACCTGCTCAACAAATTACACCACCATTTGATGTAATAAAAGTCAACAGTAAAGGAGAAGAAATTAGTCGTCTTTCTGATAAAGCACGATTTTTTACTGAAGATTTAGGTAATGGCGCGATCTTAGAAATGATTTATATTCCTGGGGGTACTTTTATGATGGGTTCGCCGGAAAATGAAGAAGGAAGACGTGATAATGAAAGTCCTGAACATGAAGTTACTCTCGAACCTTTTTATATGAGTAAATATCCTATTACTCAAAGTCAATATCAAGCCATTATGAAAAAAAATCCTTCTTACTTTAAAGGGGGGAAACGTCCTGTAGAAAAAGTGTCACGGTACGACGCAAAAGAATTTTGTCAGAGGTTATCTCAGAAAACAGGGAAAAACTACAGACTGCCAAGTGAGAGTCAGTGGGAATATGCTTGTCGTGCAGGTACAGCCACACCATTTTATTTTGGCGTAACTATAACGTCTGAGTTAGTTAACTATGATGGCAAGTATACTTATAGCAATGCTCCTAAAGGCAAATATCGAAAAGAAACAACTGATGTGGGAAGTTTTCCTCCTAATGCTTTTGGTTTGTACGATCTGCACGGGAATGTGTGGGAGTGGTGTGCTGATGACTGCCATGACAATTATGAAGGTGCGCCTACTGATGGTAGTCCTTGGCTAAAAAAAGAGCTTACTATGGGGCGACTTTGGCAAAAATTAACAGGAGGAAATGTTGAAAGTACCGTGCTGCGTGGCGGCTCTTGGTACGTCAATCCTGATTACTGCCGTTCTGCGTTTCGCGACTACAACCTTAGGCGCGATATCACCTACTACGATGTTGGTTTTCGTATTGTGTGTGGTGGCGGGGGAACTCTGTAACCCTTTTTCCTTTTCCCCTTTTACCCTTTATCCTCTTTTATTTTTTTCTCTTTTGTCTCCGCCTTGAGGGGGTTTTCATCGTTGCAATGACAATGTGTGTGTTATTGTCATTGCGAGAGGGGTGACAATAGTTAGCTTTGGCTTTTCTATTTAACCCCCCGAAGCAATCTCTAGAACTTTTAAGATTGCTTCGGGGGTATTTTGGCTAGTAGGGAAAAATTATTGTGAAATATTCCCTATCCCAATGACATATAGAATTAGAATATAAATCAGTTATTCAATTTAATGATGAATATTAGCTTAAGTCCCGAACAAGAAAAATTTATTCAATCTCAAATTGCTAAGGGAAAATATACCAACATCGCACAGGTGATCGATTCAGCTTTAAAATTGTTAGAAAAACAAGAGACTATTTCTACACAATTAGAGGAAAAGTTAAATTATCAATTTGATGAGTTAGCAGGAACTTGGACAGAAGTTGATGAAATTGAATTTTTAGAGAATACAAAGCCTTTTAGAGAGATTGAAGCAAATTTATGGAAATAAAACCGATTTTATTAGATACTAATGATTATACTGCTTTTAAACGTAATGTATCTGATTCAGTGGAAATTATTAATAATGCTCCTTTAATCGGCCTTAATAGTGTGATTTTAGGAGAATTATTAGGAGGATTTGCTGTAGGAACTAAAGAAGCAGTAAATCGCAGTGAATTACAACAGTTTCTAAGTATTGAAAAAGTCAAAGTTTTTGTTATTGATACTGATACTGCTGAATATTACGCTATAGTTTATCGTGGGTTAAGGACAAAAGGAAATCCTATTCCTACAAATGATATTTGGATTGCAGCCACAGCTTTACAGCATAATTTAGGGTTGTTTAGTTATGACAAGCATTTTCAAGCTGTAGATGGATTAGTTACAGGTACTTGTTTATCTGATTTTATGGTTAAATAAATTTTGAAGAGAATTTTTTTCTGTTATCTACATTTTTTAAAGATGAGATTTTAGATAAAAATGGCGATCGCTCCATTACATAACTTGATTTTTGATTCATCTGTTGCGCAATAGTTTTTAGATTTTAGATAAATTCAGGAGAGCGATCGCTTTCTTCCCCAAATACCAACAAACTCCAACGTTATTGATTTTACGACACAGCAAAACCTGTATATTTCCGCTTGTAAGGTGCATGAAAAGCCAGAATAATATCTGATTTTGGCACTCCTAAATCTAATAATTCATTAGCAATACCGATTTCTGTACCATCATGTTGTATCCAGATTTTTTCATTTTTAATATCTATTTGCAGCACACAACCCCGTACTTGTCTATTCTCATGCCAACCTACATTGAGAAGTTGATAATGATCTCTTTGTTCGTCAAAAACAACTTGTACTTCTATGTCTCCATAAGATGGTTTGTATTGACTATACTCAGTAATAATATTTTTGACATAATTCCTATATTTAGTTAATTTTTCCATGCCACAATTACCTCATTTGCAGGATTATAAATAATCAATTTTATCTGATTTTATTCAACTGCTACTTGAGTAAATACTAGGGTAAAGAAACTTTCATAAGTATCCTCAGAAACAGCTAAATATAGACATCTTTCCGGTTAAATTCTCCTTAATACCATTCGGTAGTTAATAAATTGCCCCAAAGCATTATGAAATTATGAAATTAGAGACTTTCCAATAAAGCTTTTGATTTCAACAGCGATTTTTTTGCCATCTTTTTCAGCGCCAACAAGTTTTTCAGCACCTAAATCAACATACAGATCGACTCCACCAAATTCTAAATAAAGAGGATCGTTAGTAATAATCCAATTTTCTTTGATTAAGGCATTTTTTACAGCATCATGGAAGACATCTTTAGCATGCATAATTTACTACAACATCAAAACTTTATATTGTATAGCTATTTCAAAAAATATTACTATCAAAAATAGGTTAAACATATTGTCAAAAGCTTAGAGAGTAATTCTTTAAAATCCAATTAACCGTTTTTTTATATCATAGCGATTCCTTTTTCTTCAGATAACAATAATCAGTGATCAGTGTACCTTAATTACCTAATAAACGTTATAGAAAAAACAGGAATTTTTCTTCTTTGTTCCCAAATCCGATATTCCCTAAAAAAAAATTTCTGCTTCATCTATATTTATATTGATAAATGCTATATTCACCTTTTCCTAAATATTAAAATGCTTGTTTTCTGATTTATGCAAAATTCATAGAGTAAATTACTAGAATATGTTTAAATTGAAATAGCAGTTAAATTTACTAATAAACTTATATGGCCACCAAACTAATTGAACTAGAAGATGGGATTTTGGTTGAAGCGGAAGTTCCAGATGGTGAAGCAAAACCTATTTCTACTAATGACGTTAAAAAAGTTAAATCTACTTTTGCCCAAGTTAAACCTATATTAGTTAGTATTAGTCGTCCTATTGCCGAAGCTTGGCAAGAAATTAATCAAGATATGAAAATTGAACAAGCTGAGGTGGAAGTAGGTTTTAATTTTGAGGGAGAAGGAAATCTCTATATTACTAAAGAAAAAGCAGGTGCAAGTTTCCAAGTAAAATTAGTTCTTAAACCAAGTACACCAAAACCATTTGAAGTCATAATTGTCAACAATAAAGGTGAAGAAGTTAATCGTAGTTCCCATGAAGTGACATCTTTTACTGAAGATTTGGGTAAAGGTATAATGTTAGAAATGGTGTCTATTCCTGGGGGTACTTTTGTGATGGGTTCGCCAGAAAACGAAGTGGAAAAAGATAATGCTGAAACTCCTCAACATGAAGTTACTATCCAACCTTTTTCTATGAGTAAATATCCTATTACTCAAGACCAATATCAAGCTATTATGGGTGAAAACCCCTCTAATTTTAAAGGAGGAAAACGCCCTGTAGAAACTGTCACCTGGAAGAATGCTCAAAAGTTTTGTCAGAAGTTATCCCAGAAAACTAAGAAAACTTACAAACTACCAAGTGAGAGTCAATGGGAATATGCCTGTCGGGCTGGCACAACTACACCGTTTTATTTTGGAGACACTATTACTACTGACTTAGTTAACTACAATGGCGACTATACTTATGGCGATGCTCCTAAAGGTAAATTTCGAGGGGAGACAACAGATGTAGGTAGTTTTCCTCCTAATGCTTTTGGTTTATATGATATGCACGGGAATGTGTGGGAGTGGTGTCAAGATATTGGGCACGAGAATTATGAAGATGCGCCTAAAGATGGTAGTGCTTGGGAAACTGGAGGAGATAGTAAGGTACGAGTTATCCGTGGTGGGTATTGGGATGATGAACCTGGGAATTGTCGGAGTGCCTCTCGTCTATGGGGAGATGCTGACTTCTCCAATGATAACAGGGGTTTCCGGGTAGTTTATTTGCTTGATGCGTAATATCAAATCCGGTTAAACAGTTATAGATTGGTTAATTTTTAGGAGTCAGGAGTCAGGAGTCAGGAGTCAGGAGGAGAAAGGATTACAAAGATTTAGTAATTATGAGGATTGGAGATTTTTTTATGTCCAATCAAGCGGATTTGATATAACAAAGAATAGAAACCGGGTTTGTATTTAATGCCTCAGTATACTAACATCTACCTCTCACAAACCCGGTTTCTTATGTATGAGGAAAAAATATTTAGATTACTTTGTTATCTTTCGAGAATAATTTAATTTTTCAACCATTCATACCACTCATTTAAACCATCTCCACTAATAGAAGAAACCTGGAAAATTTTAATATTAGGATTTACCTGTTTTGCATATTCAATACACCGCTCCACATCAAATTGTACATAAGGTAATAAATCAATTTTTGTCAGAATCATTACTTCACTTTCCCGAAACATATAGGGATATTTAATCGGTTTATCTTCTCCTTCGGTAACTGATAGAATTGCCACCTTAGAATTTTCTCCTAAATCAAATAAAGCAGGGCAAACTAAATTCCCCACATTTTCAATCATTAAAATTGAATTTAAAGGAGGGTTTAATTCTGTATAACCTTTTTCTACCATTGCTGCTTCTAAATGACAGCCTTTTCCGGTATTAATTTGCACTACTTTACAACCAGTTTGGCGAATTTTTTCTGCATCATTAATAGTTTCTTGGTCTCCTTCTATGACACTAAAAGTCAATTCAGATTTTAAATCGTTAATTGTCCGAGTTAATAAAGTTGTTTTGCCAGATCCAGGAGAACTAACTAAATTTAATGCCAGAATATTTCGACCTTTAAACCAACCTCGGTTTTGGGCAGCTATTAGGTCATTTTTCTGTAAAATTTTCTGTTCTAAACTAATAATATTTCCGTGCATTTTGGCATGAACTTCTGCCGTTTCCAGATGATTATGTTCAGGAGTATGATTATCAGAATGAGTATGAGTAATAACAGTACCATCTGAGAGAGTATGGGTATGGGAATGATGCTTATCTACTGTCATTTTTTCTCCTGTTTGAGAATTAGTAATAGTAATTTCATTATTACCGGAACAACCGCAAGTTACACACATAATTTTTCTATCTCCATTTTTTGATTGATTGTTTTTGACTTTTGATTATACTGTGTATTTTATCGAAGGTGAGGTATGGTTGTCGCAGGCAAGATGCCCGCGCTACAAATTTTAAGATTTTGCTAATCTTTGAACTTCCTCTAAAGGTAAATCTAAATATTCAGCAATAGTTTCCAAAAGCTAAACCTAAACGAATCATATTAGATACATATTCTATGTTAACTTCTACTTCGGCTTCAGCTTTGCTTTCATCTTTACCTTCAGCAAAAGCCTCCTGATAAACTTTAGTTTTTTTCAATTCACTTAAAGTAAACATGAATTTAATTTCAGTTTTCAGTCAATTTTGCTAATCTTTGAACTTATTCTAAAGGCAAATCTAAATATTCAGCAATAGCCTCTAAAGTTAAACCTAAATGAACCACTTACACTTTCTTCCAATTCGTCTAAATAAATTCGTTGGACTTGATTTGAGGCTAAAATATTGCCAAAGTATTGATTTTGTTCCCTTTCGATATTACGACTCGGATAAATAACTACTATGTGCCAAGGATTGGGGGGTTGATATTGTCATAAAAAGAGAAATAATTCGGCAAATAGAAGAAACCTGAACGCATTGCTTCTAAGGCGATCATCTCTACCGTTGGACTTTGAACCTCCAGTAGACTTACATCGACGACTGCGATTGCACATAGCTTGCCTTGCAAATGGTGGCTAGAAGATTTTGGTGGAAACGTGGGGAATCGAACCCCAGTCCTGCAACCGTCCTTTTGTTGGTTTCAGAGCAGGTGAATGCCAATCGCGTTCCCAGGTTTGGCAGAATATTTACATGAATTTAGCAATTTCTGAAATTTTCAAGGTTCAACTGAGTAAACAGGTTTTTGTCCTGTATTACTCTGTTGTATCTATACTACAGCATTATGCTACAAAATGTCGATAGCGTAATACAATAAAGTTTTATTTGTCCAGAACAAGTCTGTCCAAAGGTGTCAAATAATTAATTTCTAGAATTCCAGTTCTTAAGATTTTTAGCTACTGTACAGTTAACCAGATATATCAGCTACCCTGGCTAAATTTAGCTTAATTCATTAGTGTGTAAAGATTTGATGCTATTTTTTAGCTACTTTTTGCTCTCAGTCCAGTGAAGGAGATAAAATCAAAAACTTTCCTTTGAATCAATCCTATCCGTTTTAAGAAGGAGTAATAATTAATAATTAATAATTAATTATTAATTACTGACCATTTTATTGTATTTCTTCCCGAAACACTTTGGCAGCAGCAAGAGGACTTGGATTTTGAATACATTCGGTTAATAACTCGATGTTTAATTGAGGTAAAACTTTACTTCTATATAATGGCCTCATAACCAAAGGTGGCTCCTAATTGCTCCGAATCTTCTCGCAAATAGTAAATAGCAAGGCGATCTTTAACCCAAAACCAAACTTCTTGTATTCCTAGTTGTTGATAGATAGCCAACCGATTAATTCCACCAGAGGTGACAACGACTTCAATGGCCAAATCGGGGAATTCTTTATCTGTGCCAACACAATAACTCTCGTCTGGTTCGCCTCCCACGGACTGTTCAGATAAAAGAAAAGTTGTGGAACCTGTGGGAAAGTATTCTGTGTTGGTTTCCAGAAAGTAAATTTCTAACAATGTTCCAATTCTGGTTTTTCTACCTTCATGCCTACGACTAGGGGCCACAATTTCTAGAACTCCATCTAAATAATTGATATGGTAGGAAGAGCGCTCCCCCAGAGTTAATAATAATGTTTCGTATTGCGACCAACTTACCGGACTAATGGTATGGTATGATGTTCTTCCGGATCGTCAATCTGGAGATGTTCGGATAACTCATTTAAGAGAATCATAGTTGACTGAGTTATTGATTTATTAGTTTCTATTTTAGTTGTTTAAATACACTCGTTTAGTACGAAAAACGTTATTGTTTTCTAAAAAGTTAAGTAATCACATTGGAGCCATTTGGAACTTCATACATTACTATAATGCCACAATTTTTACTTGACCATTACGCGAGCAGGACTACCATTTATTTTACTCAAAATGAATATTCAACAACCAAAAATTCTCATTGTTGATGACCATCGCTTACTGTTAAATGGAACTATTAGTTTGGTAAGCGAGCGCTTTGGGGATGCCCAAATATTCTCAGCTCAAACCGCGCAAGAAGCTCTTACACAAGTTGCCGAGCATTCTCCCGATTTAGCGATAGCCGATTTATCTATTCCCCAGGAATCAGGAACAACCGCCGAAATAGAGCATGGATTGGGCTTACTCAAGCAGTTAATGCAAGATTATCCGCAACTTAACTTAATGGTGCAAAGTAGTAGCATCAAAGCATTAGTTCGCCTCATACCTGAAATTGATGCCCATCAAGGAGGATTTACAATCGCTGATAAAAGCGAAACTGTAGAAACTTTTATAACTCGGATGGAATGGGCAATGCAAGGACTTACTCATACTAAGGATTTACAAACCGATTTGCAAGTAAAACCTGAGTGGTTGGAAGTGTTGCGACTTGCTTTTGAAGAAGGATTGCAAGATAAAGCTATTGCTCAATCAATGTATAAGTCAGAACGTATGATTCGTCACTACTGGTCAAAAATTCAGGATGTATTGGGAATTTATCCTGAACCTGGAAAAAACATTCGAGCTTTAACACAAATCCGTGCGCGGGAAAAAGGTTTACTAGATTGATTAATCATTGAGAATATTATGTCTATCATTTTAGATCCCCAAAGTAAACTAAAGCGCCGAATGGTTCTAGCTGTTTTGATTTTGACGGTTGTAGGTACAACTATTGCCACTATCATCCACAGGTTGGAACTCAATACCCACCAGCTTCATCTAATTAATCCTCCCCTGTTCGGAATTACATCTTTAATATTACTGATACGTCTTTATACAAAACCAGAGAGTTTGCAAGAAGTAATCAATCTGAGTTTATTTCAGAGTGTAATGTTTGTTGTGATGCCTGGTTGGTTTTACTCTCTGAAGGCATTTACCTCATCCAACATTAGTCTTGTAGATAATTTACCGCCGATATCCTCAGCATCGTTGATGTTGATGACGTTGATGTTGATAACCCTGCGTCCCCAACGATTGCTGAAGGCAACTATACTCCTCTGGATAGGTGTTGCTGGACCTATTTTGACCTACTTCATTTTTAACCCAGAAGAACTATACTCTTTACGAGGGCTAGATTTGCTCATCTCCTTCGGACCAGTAATGGGGATGCAAACTGCACTTGTTTTTTTGCATAATCGTCTCCAGTCAATAGTGGAAAGCTTGTATGCCGAACGTCTCCAATATTATGCTCAAATCATAGAGCGGCAGAGTATTCGCCAAAAGGCTTTGGAACAAGCTTTTACCCAAATTCATAATGGACCACTGCAAACCCTTGCACTGCTGCAAAGAGATGTGCAAAGGGAGCGGATATCTCAAACAGAATTTTTACAGCGTTTGAACGAACTTAATACTGAAATTCGTGCAGTGGGACGCAGTTTTACAGATGAAAATAATACAGCTAGTAAGTCAGTAAGCTCGCCAGAAATTTTAGAATCTGCTACTTTGGAAAATTGTCTTCGCTTGGGAGAAGGAACCTCTATCGACCTAAATCTTCCTTTGCATAATTTACTTCACGAAGTATACTCTCTAACCCTTAAACGTAATATTCCTTGCTTCCAAACTATTCGAGTCAAAGTACGGAATTTTGCACCTATTACTCAACCTTCCCTCACCTTGGAAATGAAACGCGACTTGTGTTTGTGGTTGGAGGAAGCTTTGTGTAATATAGGTAAACATGCTCGTGGTGTAACTCGAATTGTAGTTACGGGGGAAGAAAATGAGGGTAATTATATTATTAAGGTACAGGATAATGGCTGTGGTTTAAAGCCAGGAAAGGAACAACAAGGTACAAAACACAGCCATTTATTAGCAAAAAGATTGGGAGGAGAATTTCGTCGGGAGTCTTTACCCAAGGGGGGTGTAATTTGTGAACTCTCTTGGAAGGTAGTCCCCATGAAAAAATAATTGTTACCAGCAATAATCTAAGTCGTTCATTTACAGCCTATTCCATATAAGTGTGGCACAGTGATTCTAGTAGATTTGATTAAAGACATGAAAAATTTATTCCATACTTCAAAAACTATTTAAAAATTTAGTGTACCTCATAAACTTGGAATCCGCTGTATTTTTCCATGGGCATTGGGCATGGCCTGACTCAGAAATCAGGAGAATTGCCGAAAAGTGCAATGATTAATGGCTAGAACTTACCATCGGCTTTGTCTGTAACTGTCAATGACTTTCCCCTTGAAGTTGAATGATACTGAAATTGTTGAATTAAACAACGATTCAATTAATTCAAAAAACAAGGAGAAAATTATGACTCATGCAACTCAAACCACAACCACTCGTTCAACCGTTAGCCTTGATAGCACCGGTCAAGATGTTAAGGATTTACAGGTAGTTTTAAATGCAACTGTTGCTGATAATAGCCTAGTAGTTGACGGAGTATTTGGTAACCTGACAAAGGAAGCTGTCATGGCTTTGCAAAAAGAATATGGTTTAACCATTGATGGAATTGTTGGTTCTCAAACTTGGGCTGTTGTAGACTCTATTGATGTTTCTGAAAACGATATAAATTCTCGTCCAGTTCTATGTTTTGGTAGCACTGGAGAAGATGTAGAATATCTACAAAGACGGTTAAATGGTATTGGATTTGGTTCTTTGGTAGTTGATGGAATATTTGGTGTAGCAACAGAATCAGCTGTGAATAAATTCCAAAAATATTATGGTTTAACTGCGAATGGAATTGTTGGTAGTCAAACTTGGAATAAATTAGAATCTATTGATGTTTAGAGCTTAATTTACTCATCAATACTAATATTGGCAAACGCTAATTTATCATCGCTATTAACGATTAAATTAATGCGATTAATAATGAGCAGTTAATTAAAATATGCTGTGCGGATATTTCATCAGGATGCTCTTCGATGATTCGATGAGCATCAGCAGATGAGCTTATGACTGGAAGCCCATTTGAAACCGAATCAAGGAGAATAATAATGATGACGAATCAAACAAGTAAAATCGCTATTATTGGCGGTGGTCCAGCCGGACTGGTCTCTGCTATTGCCTCTGCACGTCGAGGCATCCATACAACTGTTCTCGAACGGGACCCACATCCCGCAGACACTTCTCAATTTAATCCCGATCGGTCATACCCTATTGACATCACCGGGCATGGGTTGAAAGCGCTACGCTACATTGAAGCCACAGATGTCTTCGATGAGTATATGCTTCCCTTTAGAGGGATCAAAGTATTTAACGGCTTAGTGACTGAGGAATGGAAAGAGCAAGGTTGGACGGGATCGCGCGGTGACATCCTCCGCTCATTGATGACTGTTGTGGAGCGAGAGTATGGCGACTGCATTGACTGCCGATTTAACACCCAAGTTGAAGAGGTCAATGTGGAAACGGGAGAGGTTTCAATTAAACAAGATGGGCAAAGTGACACCTTGCAGTTTGATTTTTTGATTGGTGCGGATGGTGGCGGCTCACTGGTACGGCGAAAGATGGAGCAGCAATTACCCTGCATAATAACTGAGTATGGAGAAATCCCGAACTACTCAACAATGCTCGAACTCGATCAAAACACAGGACATCTCGATCCGCACTATTTACATGTATTCGGAGGTTTACCGATAGTTTTAGTTGTTGGTGCAATTAGTGGTCGAAAAGCCGATAGCTTGCGCTGGTTTTGCAGCGTGGGCTCAGACCATGAACTGTCGTTGAACGGGGTTGAAGATGCCCGTGCCCTGCTCAAACAACATGCTCCCGATGTCCTAAAAATGGTCAGTGACGATTCGCTCGCCAGTTTTGTAACGCGGAAGACCTACCATATTGGTAGGATGGTTTCTTGCTCGCAACTACACGGCGGACGGGCAGTGTTGTTGGGCGACGCAGGTGCACCGTTTCCACCCATCGGTCAGGGAATAAATGCTGCGATGGAGTCGGCGATAGTACTGGATCAATGCATTGAGAGGTTCGAGATCGAGCACCTCCAGGAAGCCGCTGCCCAGTACAACAAACACTGGAAGCCAGAAGCAGATGCTGTGACATGGATAACTCGCAAAGTGACTTATGGAAAGCGCAACCACATGTTTCGTCTGTTGTTGACCGTGCCCTTTGGCATCAATTTGCTCAGTAATGCCAAGAAAGCAGAGATGTCGTACTCTGATGTTCAGAAACAGGGTCAAAATTGGGGCTTTGTATGGAATTGGTAATGTCACTATACCCAAAAGCTGTCAGCCCCCTGGAAGCATAACCAAACCTGAGTTCGGGATAAGGAAAGGGGCAGGTAGTAAGCTGAAAATAGCGTAAAATTCAGCACCTGCCCTATGTTTAGTTTAGAAGAATTATTCTGCCACGTAGATGATTTCTGTCAGAGATTTGAAGGTCAATGGGATAAAACCCTATTAAAACATGGAGGAATCAAGCGAGTTCGTGCAAAAAGTATGTGTTTAAGCCAAATCATTACAATCCTGATTGCGTTTGACCAAAACCATTATCGAAATTTCAAGCATTTTTATCTCGAACAGGTACAAGAACATTGGAGTAGTGCATTTCCATGGTTTCCAAGCTATCAGCGATTTGTGGAATGGACTTTACCCCAATCTACTTAACCTGAACTCAGGTTACCTATAGCGGTCTAATGACCAATGACAGTGAGTTTTTTCGCTTCTTATCCACAGTAATAAATCCAGATGGGGGGATAAGAAAAGTGATTAAACAAGCAACCCTTCCGAATATGAAAAAAAGGGGTAGTCTGCGCACAGTTTTTGATGGTCGATATAAGTTTACTCGATACTTTTCTCCTACAGAACATAACCAGCCATCTAATCTAGAAGTTATATGCTGCAAACGATTTAGAATTATTTGATTTAGTCGAAGATCCACAAGAAATGAAAAATCTTGCTTTGAAAAAGGATGAAAATGCAAATTTGGTTTTATCTATGAGTCATATCATGTTCGGTTGAACAGTTATAAATAAAGAGGGAGGAGTCAGGAGACAGGAGACAGGAGATAGTCCTCAACCCACCCCTAATCACTTCCTGGATGGGAACAGAAGTCAGGAGAAAGCAGGCACTCCTCAGTCCCGAAGAGCCGGAAGTTTTTTTATTACTAATTATCCGAACATGATATCAAAAGTTAGAGCAACGCATCCAAGCAGAAATTGGCGAAGATGATGGGAGTGAACTGCCTAAATTTCCTAGCATTGATTGGTTGCTGGCAAAAATTGATTTGTAGGGTGAAAGTCGGCTAAATGTAGGGTGAACGGTAGTTTTGTTACGAAAAGTGCGATATCCAAATTTTCTATATCCTCTATGCCCGATGCCCATAGTCCGACTCAGGAATCAGGATAATTGCTGAAAAGTGCAATGATTAATGGTTAGAACTTACCATAGGTTTTGTCTGTAACTGTCAATGACTTTCACCTTGAAGTTGAATGATACTGAAATTGTTGAATTAAATAACGATTAAATCAATTCAAAAACCATGAAAAATCAAATCATTGCTTCCATCGCTGCTATTCCTTTCATTATTGCTAGTACATTTGCTCATGCTCAAGTTTCTCAAGCTAGTGCTTTAGTAGATTCCTTCCACTTCGACGGTGCTGATGACCCCGTAACTACAGTAGAATTAAACCAAGAAAAGTCTTCAACTCCTAACTCCTCAGATTTAGTTAGTCAAAAATCTAGTCCAGTTGTGATTACACCACCAACATCAGGATGCGAAATAGCTATGGCTATAGTAGACGATCCTGAAGCACCTCTGAATGTTCGTAGAAGTCCAGAAGTTAAAGAAGGTAATATAGTTGGTCAACTTAACAATAATGCCTTTGTTTCTGTTACAGATGAACAATCTGGTTGGCTACGAATTAGTAATCCTGTTACAGGTTGGGTTGCGAAGAACCGAACTCGTAGCACTTGCTCAAGAGTAGATCAGACTATTACTTTTTCCCCAGAAAGCGACACAGCTATTGTTAAAGGTGAAATTATTGGTACTGGTAGTCATAACTACCGCGTTAGGATGATTCAGGGTCAGACCCTAAGTATCAAAAATTTAGGAGATGTCTTCCCAGCAATTATTACTCCTGATGGCCAATTTATGGCAGTTGAAGGTAATGAAAGTGAATGGGCAGATATTATGCCAGTGAGTGGGGTATACACCTTACAATTAAATTCTAATCTCCGTGGATATGAGTATGAATTTTCACTGTTAATAGAAGAGAATGAGAATTTTCAGTCTAAATCTCCAATAAATTTTTAACTCCCCCGGCGAGAAGTCCGGCGCTCTCGCGTTTTGCTGGCGCATAACTTCGTTAACGGCTGTCGCCGACATGGCCTAAAACTAGAGAAGATACTGTTGGCGAAAGTAATCTTTTTGTAACTTATGGCAATACAAAAAAGTTGATGAAGTCAAAATAGTCACCCTCGTTCAGCCCAAACATTTCATGCTCAAACATATGAAAACAAAACCTTAAAAAAATATTCACACTCAGGGAAAAAGCATCTAATTTTTTTGACAAATGACCAAGGAGATAATTTCAATCGGAATAAAAAAGCGTAGAAACCGGGTTTGTTTTAAATCCCCACCATACTAAAATCTAGCTCTCATAAACCCGGTTTATCATAACACTTTTATTGCAAATGGATTTGATATTATACACATAATTCTTCTACTTCCATTTCCTTAATTTTAAGTTCTTGACCTTGAATAATATCAAGTTCAACACTGTTGCAAACATGACAAACACCGAATGGTTGCTCTAGAGGAATTTCTGTTCCACATTGACGACATTTTCCTAAACCGGGAATTTTGATAATTTCTAAAGTTGCTCCTTCTAAAACAGTACCTTTACTACAAACATCAAAACAAAATTCAATAGCATCAGGCATAATAGCAGAAAGTTCACCTATCTCTAAGGTGACTCTTTTGACTGATTTATCCTTAGCATTTTCAGCAACGATAGCAACAATATTTTGAGTGATTCCTAATTCGTGCATATTTAGCAAATAATTAATAATTAACAAATTAAGCTTTAAATTGAGTCCTGAAAAAAACCTGTATTATCTAAAAATTGATGGCGAGCGATCGCCTAACACCTAGTGCGTAACTCTTATTACAATCAATTATATCTTTAACTTAAGATTGACAATTTATAGGTTTTACAGACTGCCACAAAGCATCAACTTCATCAGGTGTATAAATATCCTCACTTGTTAATTCTACAAAATCTTGTAAACGACCATTTAAAAAAGTTCTGGCAACTTTAATTATTTCTGCTTCTGGATAATTAGAATGAACCCAAATATTAACTTCAAACGAATTTATTCCATCTGAGTTCAACAAGAATTTGACCAGATGATACTTATCAGAAAATCCAGGACGTTCTTGATATTTCTTAAGTTCGATAATCTCAATTTTAGCATCAAAAAAAATTGTCATGTTCTTTAAATCTTCAGGTTTTGAACTGCAAAAATTGATAAGCTAAGACGCATTTAAACTGGGTATTAAGAAAGAAGCCATCTCCCTATCTTCCCATCTCCCTAACAAATTCTCGGCAGTTGGTCTCCTACTAACATATCTACAATACGCTCGGTGCCGAAGGTGGTTTGCAACAACAAAATTCCGGGAGGAGAAGCAATAACTTCCCCCACAATAGCAGCATCAATACCAGCAGGATGAGACTTCATTGCTGCCAAAACAATTTCCGCTTTTTCTCCCGGCACCACTGTCACTAACTTACCTTCATTGGCAAAATATAAAGGATCGAGACCGAGAATTTCACAAACTCCCTGCACCTCTTCCCGCACTGGTAGGGAAGATTCAAAAAGTCTTATCCCCACTTCCGAACTCATGGCAAATTCATTTAATACTGTTGCCACACCGCCACGGGTAGCATCTCGCATCGCCTTAACTTCCGGACAAACATCCAGAATAGTATCAACCAAACCATTCAAAGGTTGACTATCGCTGTTGATTTCCGTTGCCAGAGCGAGGTCTCCACGGGCGATCGTAATAGCTGCTCCATGATCTCCAAGATAACCATTCACAATAACTGCATCCCCTGGTTGAAGATTTTGAGCAGAAATAGAAACGCCCGAACGAATGACACCAACCCCCGCAGTATTGATAAATAATTTGTCCGCAGCACCTCGGTGAACAACTTTTGTGTCTCCGGTGACTATTTTCACTCCGGCGACATCTGCTGCAACTTTCATACTTTTCGCTATTTCTCGGAGGGAGTCAACAGGGAAACCTTCTTCAATAATCATTCCGCAGGAGAGATATAAAGGTTTTGCTCCACTCATCGCTAGATCGTTAACTGTACCGTTGACTGCAAGTTCGCCAATATTACCTCCAGGAAAAAATATGGGGTCAACTACATAAGAGTCGGTGGTAAAAGCAAGTCTGTCTCCTTGAGCAGTAAGAGTCGCCAGGTCGAATGTTGCTTGGTCTTCTAGTTGAGATAGGGTGGGGTTGTCAAAGTTGCCGACAAAAATATCTTCTATGAGGTCCCGCATTGCTTTACCACCGCTACCGTGAGCGAGAGTAATGTTGGTGTCGCGCACTTTTGTCGGGCGACGTCGTGCTTGTTCGATTTTTTTAAATAAAGGATGTTGGGTAGGTGTCATTTCAGTTATCAGTTATTAGTTATTAGTTATCAGTTATTAGTTATTAGTTATTAGTTATCAGTTATTAGTTATCAGTTATCAATTATCAGTTATTAGTAGCTCCTACTTAAGATTCGTGTATCAGTTATCAGTTATTAGTTATTAGTTATTAGTTATCAGTTATCAGTAGATCCTACTTAAGATTCGTGTAATAATAACCTGAACAGTTTTTTTGATGGAAGCTAGATTTTACAATTTATTTCAGATTAAATTTGTACAACTTATTTTTACATGGCTCCTTTAAGTAAGTAGAAAATTTGAAGTCTGAAATTTTTTTCTACAAAATTTCATCAGGGTTAATACCTCTTTCCCTGAGAATTTCTGCCAGTCTATCCGCTCTTTGTTTTTCCTGTTCTGCTCTTTGTTTTTCCTGTTCTGCTCGTTGTTTTTCCTGTTCTGCTCGTTGTTTTTCTTGTTCTGCTCGTTCATCTCCAGTTAATAGAATATTCCCCGACTCATCGCACCAACGCAACCAATCATATTCTTTCCCTTCAAAAAATCCATGCCAAATTGTTAAACCTAATCCAACTTGTGGCAAATAGAAATTCTGTAATTCTACATAACTATTACCTCGTAATTCATAGACTCGTAAAATAGTTTCCCCAAGTTGTTTTAGTGGGTCAAAAACAACATAATAGCCTACCGCAGCAAAAGCATAATCTTGTAATTTACTACCTAGTTCATTACCGATTTTATTAGAGACAATTTCAATCGCTACTTCTGGAGGTTTACCAAAAGAAAATACAAAATAAGAACGATTCTGTTTTTGACTCCAATCTTCCGGTACTTTGACTCGTAAACTTAGGAGAATATCTGGTACAAGTGGTGGTATTTTATTGCCGTAAAAAAGTCCGACATTCGCAGTAGCTAAAAATGGTAAATCGGTGGAAAAAGAACTGTATAAAGTAGTCGTTAATAGTCTTTGTTGTTTCTCGGAAATTAAATTATCCACGGGAGTATCATCTTCAGTAATAACATCACTAAGATCGGGTTCGATAAACTCAAAATCTTCTGGTTTATTCTTAAAATATTTGGGATTATTTTCAATATTTATTGGTGTTTGTGATGTAGACATAATTTTTTTAATTATGATTAGCAGTAAGTATTATAAATAGGAGACTAAATTAGGTTGATTTGAGTTTATATAACCAAACCTACATGACTTCTTAATTATTGAATTTCCAGGCGACATAATCTCACCTTTTCTATAATATTAGCTCCCATTTTTTCATAGAAGTTAATACCTTGAGAGTTATTAATATTTACAGTCCAATCAATTCTACCACAACCAGTTTCTTCAGCTATTTGATACAGACGAGTTATTAAAGCTTTACCAATTTTTTGACCTCGGTATTCTTCTTTTAAATACAAATCATCTAGCCAAATTCCAGGTTTAGCTAAAAATGTAGAATAAATTCGATGATAACTAGCAAAACCTACAGGTTTACTCCCCACTTCAGCTAATAAAATTGAAGTGAGAGGATTTCTGCAGAATAAATCTTTATTTAGTTGTTCGCTTGTGGCTTTGAGAGATTCGGGGCAGCCGTCAAATTCTGCTTTTAGATAAAGCAATTCCATAATGGTTTTTATGTCAGTGGGAACTGCGTCTCTGATTAGTATTTCTGTTTTAACCATAATTTTTAGACGGCAATTTTAAAATAATTAATTGCTTACTTACTTCAGACGAACTGCCAATTTTTACCCGAAAAATTAACTATTATTTTCTACTTTTTCTGCATGGCGATCAGGATGTTTATCAATATGAAGTTGACCGCCGACTGCCCAATTTTCTCGACTAAATTCGTCGATATGAATTGTCACCCACTCTCGTTTTGATCCTAAAGTAGAAACAACTGAATCAGTTACAGCTTTTGCTAATTTGCGTTTTAGTTCAACGGAGTGACCGTCGGCAATTTGAATTGTTATAAATGGCATAATTTTTTCCTCTTTCCTAATTGATGAATATATAAAGTATAAGAGATTGTTTGTAAAGGAAATATAAAAAGGAGATAGGGAATAGGGAATAGGTAGGAAGAAATCAAGACAAATATTTGTCGCTTAAAAATCTAGGAATATATGTACTGAATACTTATATATCTATCTTCTTTAAATCCCTTGAAGTATTAGCACTTTTAGATTTTAGTTACTCGTATGCTCTCTTAATAATTATTTTACAAACAGTCTCTAAGTAAAAAAAAGTAGTTTTAAAACACTGACTGGTGACAGATTTTTCAAACTATAGCAATCAGGAATGATTTATGAGATATTTCAGAACAATTAAGAACGCTCAAAATCCTTCAATATTCTGACTCCTGACTCCTGTCTCCTGACTCCTAACTACTACTAAAATCTCACAACTGAAATATGATTGCTATATTATCCTTTTTTCCTCATTTCATATTAATGCTTAATACACTACCTTCTTCCTTCTTACTTCTTCCTTCTTCCTTTTTAAACAACCGACCATATTTATAATAGGCAGCACAAGAACCTTCGGAGGAAACCATGCAAGTACCGATAGGATTTTCTGGAGTACAAGCGGTACCAAATACCTTACACTGCCATGGTTTCAACACACCTTTAAGAATTTCCCCACACTGGCAAGCTTTAGCATCAGCAACTTTTTTGTTCGGCACACAAAATTTGACCTCAGCATCAAAATAGGCATAAGCATCAGTAATCTTTAACCCAGACTCAGGAATTTCTCCTAAACCACGCCACTCAAACGCATCTCGCACTTCAAATACTTTGCCCATTGCTTCCAGTGCTACCCTATTACCGCTTTCTTTCACCACCCGACTATATTGGTTTTCCACCTCACAACGACCTTCTAACATTTGCTGTAGTAACATCCAAATAGATTGCAAAATATCCAGAGGTTCAAATCCTGATACAACCAAAGGTTTCTGATATTTTTCGGAAATTACGCGGTAGGGTTCGGTACCAATAACCATGCTCACATGACCAGGCCCAACAAAACCTTGCAATTCTAAATCTGGGTTACTCAGTAATGCTTCTAAAGCAGGTACAACCAAAACATGATTACTGAAAACGCTAAAGTTGAAAATATTTTCTGCTTCTGCTTGCAAAATAGTTAAAGCAGCACTGGGGGCAGTAGTTTCAAAACCCAAACCAAAGAAAATAACGTCTTTGTCTGGATTTTCCCTAGCTATTTGCAAACTATCCAGGGGCGAATAAACCATCCGAATATCTGCACCCTGAGCTTTTGCTTGCAACAAACTTTTTTGGGAACCCGGCACCCGCATCGCATCCCCAAAAGTTGTAAAAATAACGTTTAATTTTTCTGCCAAAGCGATCGCGTCATCTAATCTACCCCTGGGCATGACGCAAACCGGACATCCAGGGCCATGTATTAGTTCAATATTATTAGGTAAAACTTCCTCAATGCCATACTTGAAAATAGAGTGAGTGTGACCGCCACAAACTTCCATTATTTTTAGTGGGTGTTCCGTGCTGTATCCTAATTTTTGGCTGAGTTTATCAATTTCTTTTATTAAACCTTGAGCTTTTTGGGGGTCGCGAAATTCTTTAACGTATTTCATATCAGTTATCAGAAATAAATATAACAATATGTTGGGTTTTGTTTCCTCAACCCAATTTACATCAGTTATCAATTATCAGTTATCAGAAATAAATATAACAATATGTTGGGTTTCATTTCTTCCACCCAACCTACGTTTTAATTCATTACCGCAGCAACTTCCTGCAATAATTTCAAAGTTTCTGTTGCTTCTTCCTCATCTAAACGGTTCATGGCAAAACCCACATGAACTAACACCCAGTCGCCAATACATGACTCGACCGGATGTTCTTCATCAACTATGCAAGCAATATTTACCTCTCGTTTCACCCCACTAATACTAACTATTGCCAACTTCCTCTCGGCATCAGTTATTTCCGTAATTTGACCGGGAATACCTAAACACATTTTTATTTTTATTGATTTTATTTA
Organism: Dapis purpurea BLCC-M126; assembly: GCF_050015975.1. Lineage (NCBI taxonomy): Bacteria > Bacillati > Cyanobacteriota > Cyanophyceae > Oscillatoriales > Microcoleaceae > Dapis > Dapis purpurea. The sequence continues at coordinate 42,672 of NZ_JBNHER010000180.1, forward strand.
TTAAATTTATTAAACTCTTAAACCTTTTTCCTTCTCCCTTAATTTAGCAGCAGCGATCGCTACTTGACCCAGAGATAAACCACCGTCATTAGGTGGGACTTGACTGTGAGTCAACACTTCCAAACCCATTTTAGTTAGGCGATCGCTCACTCCTGCAAGTAACAATTTATTTTGAAATACTCCTCCAGTCAAAGCGACTTTATTAAACTCACAACTCTGATGAAATTCAGCTACCATCTCAGAAATAGCGATCGCCAATCCTTGATGAAATTTAGCTGCCATCAGAGCCGGAGTAGCACTTTGTTTTGTATCTATCAGTAAGGATTGCCACATCGGCTGTGACAACAGATAAGTAAGAGGGAATTTACTATCTGTATGTAAATTTAACATATTAAATTGATAACCCTCGATTTCTTCAGCATCATTTAATAAATACTCTGTTGCCAAAGCCTCTAAATTTATGGCAGCTTGGCCTTCATAGCTACAAGATTCTCGGCAAATCCCAATAGCAGCAGCCACCGCATCAAATAAGCGTCCGCAAGAAGAAGCCACAGGAGAATTAATCCCTTTTTCCAGCATTTGATTCAGCGTGGCCAGAGGTTTTGTTTGGAAAAAATTAAATAATTCTAAATCTTCGTAATCCTTAAGAAAGTCTAAGCCAAAAGCAGCAACTAAATGGGCATAAGTATTTCGCCAAGGTTGATAAATTGCCTGTTCGCCTCCAATCATTGCCACAGGTTTAAAAGTTCCTAAACGTTCAAACCTGCGATAATCTGCTAATAAAAATTCTCCGCCCCAAATAGTTCCATCTTCCCCATAACCCAATCCATCTAAAGCAATTCCTAAAACTGGCTGACAATCAATATCTAATCCATTTTCTGCCATACAAGCTGCGACATGACTGTGATGATGCTGCACTTCAATTATTTTTAAATCATTAGCAGCAGCCAAATCTTTACCTAGTTTTGTTGATAAATATTCTGGGTGTTTATCCACAACAATTATACTCGGTTCTGCCTCCAATAAACCTAAAAAAAGATTCAAAGTTTTTTCATAAGCTGTAGCAGCCAAACTATTTTCCAAATCCCCAATATGTTGAGACAAAATAGCTTGTCCATCCCGCAACAAACAAAAAGTATTTTTTAACTCACTTCCCATTGCCAAAATAGGAGGAATATCGGCAAATCCTGGAGGCAAATTAATCGGGGCAGGAGCATAACCACGGGCACGACGTAATACTTGAGGCACTTCCTTAATAACTCGCACCACAGAATCATCAACCCGATTAAAAATAGGGCGATTATGTATGAGAAAATAATCAGCAATTTCTGATAGTTTCTCTCGCGTTTCTTCGTTATCAATACACTGAGGTTCATCAGAAAAATTGCCACTTGTTAATACTATGGGAACATTTAAACGACGCAATGCTAAATGATGGAGTGGTGTATATGGCAACATAAAACCCAAAATATTTTGTCCTGGTGCAACACTGGGTGCTAACTGTTGCGCAATAGTTTTTTCCAACAACACAATGGGAGCAGCAACACTTTCAAGTAATTTCTGTTCCGTTGCACTAATACTGCAATATTCAGAAATCACATCAATATCTCGCGCCATCAACGCCAAAGGTTTATCTGGGCGACGTTTGCGAAGACGTAATTTTTGCACTGCTTCCTCATTAGTGGCATCGCAAGCAAGATGAAAACCCCCTAAACCTTTGATAGCAACTATCATTCCTCGTTGGATGAGAGTGCATACCGCATCCACATCATCCAACATTGAGAACATATCGGCACTGACTGGTTTACCATCCGCTCTTTCTAACCAAGCTTTTGGTCCGCAAACATGACAAGCAGTAGGTTGAGCGTGGAAGCGACGGTTGAGGGGATCGGAATAGTCTTCCTGACATTCTGAGCAAAGATTAAAATCTGCCATCGTGGTGTTTTTGCGGTCATAAGGTAATTTTTTGATAATACTGAGGCGGGGTCCGCAGTGGGTACAGTTTGTGAATGGGTAGCGATACCACCGACTCAAAGGGTCGAATATTTCACTTTTGCAGTTGGCACAGGTGGCAGCATCGGGTGCTATTTGGGTACAAATGGTGTTATTGGTGCTGGCAGCGATGATAAACTCTGGGAAATTTGCGTTTTCCAGGGGGTGGCGCGTAATGGTTTCGATGTGGGCAAGTGGAGGGCGTTCAGAATGAATTTTTTCGATAAATTGGTTAATGGTAGAGCGATCGCCCACAACTTTAATTAAGACACCTTGTCCGTCGTTACTGACTTCACCGCGCAAACCCAATGTTTTAGCGATGCGGTAGACAGTAGGGCGAAAACCGACACCTTGCACAGTGCCATAGATGCGAATTTGTTCTGCTGTTTCAGACATGATGGATAAATTCAAAATTCAAAAGTCAAAATTCAAAAGTAAGATTTTAGAGGTTTTCAACCTCAAATTTCTCAAAAGATAGCAAATAGGTTCTATCATAACTGATAAAATTTGTTTGGTATGATGAGGTCTACAAAAATATGACATTTTAATGATGTAGTTGAATTAATCAAAGGTCTTTCGACAGATGAAAAGCAAGAAATTCAATTGTTGTTAAAACAATACATCCGGGAAGAAAGACGCGACAAAATTTATAGTAATTTCAAGTTAGCGCAAATTGAACAACAAAAAGGAGAACTGAAGTTTTTCTGAAAATGTTAACGAATTCAGGAAACTCATAGAGAAATAATTGTGGAATTAAGTTTTAGTTTTTCGTTTAAACCTGCCTTGAAAAAGTTTGATTTATAATAGTCAATAAAGTTTGTATGCTATATGTGCAAAATGATGAAATTCTTGTCAAGAATAAATTGGATATTCAACAGATTTTTCCAGCGTTGGAAATCTCATTTCTATGCAATTTTACCCCATCCCACTGAAGCTAAAATTTTGATGCTATCCGATGACAAAAATAGTTTTTTTCTACCCAATAGTTGTGTAAATGAAGATATACACCCTAGTGAATTTGCAACTATTCAAAAAGTAATAGAACAAGAACTGGGAATTTCGGCAAACATTTTATATTACGCTCATAATTATGACGATAAATCTAAATGTGAAATTCAAACTATATATGTACTGGAACATAATTATTTGAAGAAAGAGCTTATAGAAAAATTCAAAGATGCTTCTTGGGTTGACCTTGAAACTTTGAGAAACCTATCTCTAAAATTACCAGAACATAAATCAGTTATCCAAGAATATTTAACAGAAATTGGCAGTAATAAAATTCCTGAATTACGTCCACCTTGGGCTAGAAAAGGTTGGTTATACTCTTCCCAAAAATGGATTGAGGAGCAATTATTAGAATTAAATTATCAACAACTTTCTCCCGTAGAATGTATCAAAAGTTGGGGTATATCTTGTGTATTGCAGGTTAATACCACAGCAGGAAATATTTATTTCAAGCAAGCATCTACACTACCTCTTTTTTGCAACGAACCATTAGTCACAACCGAATTAGCAAATTTATTTCCCCAACATATTCCTACTGTGCTTAGTATAAATTCTGAGCATCACTGGATGTTATTAGCTGACTTTGGAGAACCTATTGGCAGAAATTCACCCATCAAGTTGCAAAAAGATATTTATCGTTTACTTGCTCAAATACAAATCAAATCAATTCAGCATATCGATCGTTTATTGAGTATCGGATGTTTAGACAGACGTTTAGAAAAATTATCAACTCAAATAGATGTTTTGTTTAACGATCAAAATATTCTATCTCAATTCAAAGAATCGGAAATTAAGCAGTTACAAACACTTGCTCCAAATCTGAAAAACTTATGTTCTCAACTGGCAGAATATAAAATTCCCCAAACATTAGTTCATGGAGATTTGCATTTAGGAAATGCTGCTTTGCATAACAATAAATATCTCATTTTTGATTGGACAGATAGCTGTATATCTCATCCTTTCTTTGATATGTTTCCACTATTTTTTATCCAGAATAAAAACCCTTTTTTCTCGCCCTTAAGCAGTTTGCGAGATGAATACTTAAGCCAATGGGAAATTTATGAATCAAAGTCACGTTTACTAGAAGCTTGGAAATTAGCCAAGCCCTTATGTGCTTTACATCATGCCGTTACCTATCAGCATATTACTGCCTGTTTAGAACCGAGGGCAAAACAGGAGTGTAATGCTCTTCCCTATTTTATGCGACAACTTTTGAAATGCAAAATTTAAGAATGGGATAATAATAGAGCGAAAACCAATACCTTGTACAGTGCCATAGACGACGGTCATTTGTTCTGCATATCTCAGAGATTCTAGATAATATTAATTGAGATTTTTGATTATCATAACTGATCGAGTTTGTATGGTGTGATGAAGTCTAGAAAATGATAATATTATTGTCTTGAATCAATTGACTATTCAACATATTTTTCCAGTGTTGGAAATATCATCTCTATGCAATTGTATTGTACTAGATTGTGGCCATTATACTATATTTTGGCCAGATGATAAGTTTTACTAAATGTTTCTGACTCAAGTCAAAATTACTATATACTAACTTAACCTAGTCAATCTTAAGCAATTGAAGGTAATATATTTAGGCAATTATTTAAAGATTGAAAAACATCAATGATACCTATGGATTTGTATATCGGATTTCATTAATGGAAAACTAACGTTGGCAGTGTATCTGATGACCGAAAGATCCAACGAGCAAGAGCGGGATCGACTCGAAGAATTAAGGTCTAAAACCATTGATGAGAATTCTTATCGTGAAATTCTAGAGATACTGGTTAATAAAGGTGTATATGCTGATTGTCTGGCTTACCTCAAGCATGAGCATAAAAGATGTAAGACGATGCTCTATTCTAAAGAGAAAACAGTACATCGAGACACGGTTGCCTCAATTCTAGTGAGAATCACCTCGAACAAGTTCCTATCACAGCTTAGAAAGAACATCCAAATGTTTAGCATTGGATGATCCTTTTTTAGAGTGTTTAAGAAACCGGGTTTGTGGGAAGTCAATGTTAGTATTGTAAGGCATTTGATACAAATCCGGTTTCTCTGCTTTTTTATACCAATACTACCGGATTTGATCTCATCCCTTGATTCAGCAACGCCGAAAATTACAATAGGAATGTTTTGAACAGATACAGATACAATATTAAAGGTATTCCTAAAATCTGAAAAGTTATGAACGACAAACTTAATAATTTAGTTAAATTATCCAAGCAGAGGTACAAAGAAGAACTTACTTCCGTTGAGCAAAAGTTATTAAAAGCTATTGTTACAGGAGAATTTGCTGATTATCAAGTTAAATCTCCAGAAGTTACTTTGCTTAAGGAACAGTTAGATTTAGAACTGTTAAAAGAACAATTAAAAAAGTTAGATGATGTAGAAAATTTAGAATATTTGGAAGATTTAGACTTAGAAAAGTTAAAGGAGTTAGAAAAGTCAGAACATCCAGAACAGTTAAAACAGTTATTAGCAGCGATCGCTAAAGAAAAGGAATTTAATAATCCAGCTACAGCAGAAACATGGGGAGAAAAGCGGATATTATCGGCTAAGTTTATTGAGTGGTTATGTACAGATGTGGAAGCTTTTAAATATTTTACTAATCATGGTTTACAGGTTTGTGGAGCTAAGATTTCGGGGGAATTAAATCTTGAGTTTGTTAAGTTTGAAAGTTTATTCTATTTCACAGAATGTGTTTTTACAGAAAAAATTATTCTGAGGGGAGCGAAGGTAGAAGAAATTAAGTTTGATGGTAGTCATGTTGTTGGTATTGATGCTGAATTGATAGAAGTTAGGGGTAGTTTATATCTGCACAATAGCTTTCAGAGTCAGGGTGAGGTAGATTTATCTGGAGCTACTATTGGTGGTCAAATTGATTGTATTAAAGGTCATTTTTCTAATCCAGAAGGAGATGCGCTCTTTGCTGAAAGTATGGAAGTAAAAGCTGATGTCTTTCTGAGAAATGGTTTCAAAGCTGAGGGTAGAGTCAGTCTATCTGGATCTACTATTGGTGGTCAACTTTCTTGTAGTGGAGGTCATTTCTCCAATAAAGAAGGAGATGCGCTCAATGCTAAGAATATAGAAGTCAAAGAATCTGTCTTTCTGAGCAATGATTTCAAGGCTGAGGGTAGAGTCAGTCTATCTGGAGCTACTATTGGTTTACTCGACTGTAGTGATGGTCATTTCTCTAATTCTGAAGGAGATGCGCTCTTTGCTGACAACATAAAAGTAAAAGCTGATGTCTTTCTCAGAGAAAGTTTCAAAGCTGAGGGTAGAGTTAGTCTATCTGGAGCTAATATTGGTGGTCAACTCGACTGTAGTGATGGTCATTTCTCTAATTCTGAAGGAGATGCACTCAATATTCAGAATATAGAAGTCAAAGGTTCTGTTTTTCTTGGTGATTATTTTAAGGCCGAAGGTAGAGTCATTCTATTAGAAGCTACTATTGGTGGTCAACTCAATTGTAGTGACGGTCATTTCTCTAATCCACAACGAGATGCTCTTGTTGCTCAGAGCATAGAAGTCAAAGGTCATGTCTTTCTTCGAGAAGGCTTCGAGGCTGAGGGTGAAGTCAGTCTATCTGGAGCTATTATTAGTGGTCAACTCGACTGTAGTAATGGTCATTTCTCTAATCAACAAGGAGATGCGCTCAATATTCAGAATATAGAAGTCAAAGCTGATGTCATTCTGAAAAATGGCTTCCAGGCTGAGGGTAGAGTCAGTCTATATGGAGCTACTATCGGTGGTCAACTCGACTGTAGTGATGGTTATTTCTCTAATAAAGAAGGAGATGCGCTTTTTGCTGAAAGTATAAAAGTCCAAAGTGGTGTTTTGCTGAAAAATGGCTTCCAGGCTGAGGGTAGAGTCAGTCTATATGGAGCTACTATCG
>NZ_JBNHER010000180.1:49675-64157 GCF_050015975.1 Dapis purpurea BLCC-M126
GTGGTCAATTCTATTGTAGTGGAGGTCATTTCTCTAATCCAGGAGAATATGCGCTCTTTGCTCAGAATATAGAAGTCACAGGTTCTGTCTTTCTAAGTGATGGCTTCAAAGCTGAGGGTATGGTTGGTATACCTGGAGCTACTATTGGTGGTGTACTCTCTTGTAGTAGAGGTCATTTCTCTAATCCAGGAAAATATGCCCTCAATGCCCAGAATATAGAAGTCAAAGCTTCTGTATTTCTGAGAAATGATTTCAAGGCTGAGGGTAGAGTCAGTTTATTAGAAGCTAATATTGGCGGTAAACTTGATTGTATTAAAGGTCATTTTTCTAATAAAGAAGGAGATGCCCTCTTTGCTCAAGGTTTAGAAGTCAAAGGTTCCGTCTTTCTGAGTGATGGCTTCAAAGCTGAGGGTAGAGTCAATCTATCTGGAGCTACTATTTATGGTGTACTCTCCTGTATTAAAGGTCATTTCTCTAATAAAGAAGGAGACGCGCTCTTTACTCAGGGTATAGAAGTCAAAGCTGATGTCTTTTTAAGTAATAATTTCAAGGCTGAGGGTAGAGTCAGTTTATCTGGAGCGAATATTGGTGGTAAACTTTCTTGTAGTGGAAGTTATTTCTCTAATCCCGGAAAATATGCGCTAATTGCTCAGAGTATAGAAGTTAAAGGCTCTGTCTTTCTTAAAAATGGCTTTAAGGCTAAGGGTAGGGTAAGTCTATCTGGAGCTAGTATTGGAGGTCAACTTGATTGTAGTAAAAGTCATTTCTCTAATCCGGGAAAATATGCGCTAATTGCTCAGAGTATAGAAGTTAAAGGCTCTGTCTTTCTAAGAAACGGCTTCCACTCTGAGGGTAAAGTTAGTCTATCTGGAGCGACTATTGGCGATAAACTATCTTGTAATGCAGGTCATTTCTCTAATAAAGGAGGAACTGCGCTCTCTGCTAATAATATAGAAGTCACAGGTTCTGTTTTTCTAAGTAATGATTTCAAGGCTGAGGGAGAAGTTAGTTTATATGGAGCTACTATTGGAGGTCAACTTGCTTGTATCAGGGGTCATTTCTCTAATCAAGAAGGAGATGCACTTTTTGCTGAGAGTATAAAAATCAAAGCTGATGTCTTTCTTAAAAATGGCTTTAAAGCTGAGGGTATGGTAAGTTTATCTGGAGCTACTATTGGTGGTGTATTTGATTGTAGTCAAGCTCATTTCTTTAATCCAAGAAAAAATGCGCTCAATGCTCAGAATATAGAAGTCAAAGCTGATGTTCTTCTGAGAGATAGCTTCAAGGCGGAAGGTAGGGTAAGTTTATCTGGAGGTACCATTGGTGGTGTACTCTCTTGCATTAAAGGTCATTTCTCTAATAAAGGAAAAGATGCGCTCTTTGCCCATAGTATGGAAGTCAAAGGTTCTGTTTTTCTCAGAGATGGCTTCAAAGCTGAGGGTAGGGTAAGTCTATCTGGAGCGAATATTGGAGGTCAACTCTCTTGTCGTCAAGCTCATTTCTCTAATCCCGGCAAAAATGCACTTAATGCTCAAAATATAGAAGTTAAAACTAATATCAGTTTAAGTGATGGTTTCAAAGCTGAGGGAGAAGTAGATTTAACAGCAGCAAATATTAAAGGAAATCTTGACTGCACTAATGGTAACTTTTCCAACGAAAAAGGAAATGTTTTATCTGCCGAAGGAATCAATGTTGAAGGAGATATTTTATTAGACAAAGGAACTTTTCAAGGGAACATTTATTTCGTTAGTGCCAGAGTAGACGACACTTTAAGTATGGTCAAAATTAAACAAGAAAAAGTAACTTTACCCCTATATTTACGTCTCCTATATCCTTTCATTAAAAATATAAAGAATAATCAAATTGCATCACTACTTCAAGAAGAGTATCAAAAAATAGAATCTCACTACATGAAAATAGACCTACAATTTGCCAGAATAGGTCGCCTCAGAGACGATGAAGAAAGTTGGCCTCAAAAGAACAATTTAAACCTTGATGGTTTCATTTATCAGAAACTTGGTACAGACGATAATATTAAAGTTCTTAAAGATGCAAAAACCCGCCTCAAATGGCTGAGACTTCAACCAGAATTTTTTCCTCAAACTTACGAACAACTAGCTGAAGTTTTAAAAAAAGAAGGCGATCCAGATGCCGCTACAAAAATATTAATTCATAAAGAAAGAGACATTCGACCAAAACTCAATAGATTAAGTAAATTTTGGAATTACTTTCTAGATGCAACAATAGCATACGGCTATAAACCCACACAAGCCTTAGTTTGGAGTTCTATTTTTATATCTTTTGGTTGGAATGTATTTGCTTTAGGCTATCACAATTGTTCCGACTCAATATCCAATAATAAATGCCTATTTTCACCGTCTTCAGAAATTAGCCCATATACTGAAGAAACTAATAATAAAACCATTGATATAGACTATCCAGAATTTAACTTCTGGTTATATTCATTAGATACATTCATCCCAATAGTTGACCTACATCAACAAACATATTGGCTGCCAAATCCTAAAAAAGGTAGAGAAATTCCATTAATATTATTCAAAGTAAAAACTGGTGCTTTACTTAAATGGTATTTATGGGTTCACATAGTCTTTGGTTGGATATTAACATCTCTATGGGTAGCAGGTTTTAGTGGTTTAGTTCGTGGTTAAGTTGTCATTATTTGACTATGATGCCAAAGATTGCCACGGGGGGTAATGATTGGAGCCAGCAAAATAATTGATTTCTCTGCCCCCCTCGCAATGACAGTGCCAGTGGTTTAGTTCGTGGTTAATATCATGTCCCCTGGTATCGTTTGTGTAAAAGTTAGGGTAAATATCTACAGGAAATTTAAGTTTTTTCCAGCTTTTAAGCCTTCTTTCTTCTTACTTCTTCCTTCTTCCTTACCCTTAGTTACAATACTGATGCTACCGGACTTGATATAAGTTGTCATTGCGAGGCGTCGTCGAATAAGTTAACCTCTTGGAGAAAGCAGCTTTCTGAGCCGAAGCAATCTCGCAATTTGACTATGATGCCAAAGATTGCCACGGGGGGTAATGATTGGAGCCAGCAAAATAATTGATTTCTCTGCCCCCCTCGCAATGACAGTGCCAAGGGTGTAGGGTGCGTTGGAGTCTTTTTCGGATAAGCGCGTTCTCAAAAAGCAGTCTGATTATAAGTGTTTTACCAAGGATGATATAAAATTAGAAAGAAGCTTAGGAAAAGTTCAATTTATATCATGTTCGGATAATTACTTATAATAAAGTATATGGTTTGTAGTAGGGCTGAAGCCCGAACTGTAGATAGGGCTGAAGCCCTACTACGAACTGTAATTATAATAACTATTTAACCGCAATTCGTAGCTCCCCCGAAGGGGGCACATAATATTATTTAGTATTTCTCAACTACATTAATAGCTTGATGGCCAAAAATATACTTATCTAGTTGCTAGAAAGCCTTGGTTCAACCCTGTCAAAATTTATATAAATTAACAAAGCAGAAATAAATTATAAACATGATCCCTAACTTACCCAATTATCAAATCACAGAGCAACTGTATTCAGGTACTCGCACTCTAGTCTATCGAGGTATCCGTAACAGTAACGAGCAACCCGTCGTTATCAAACTACTACGAAACAAATACCCAAACTTTAACGAAATAGTTCAATTTCGGAACCAATATACCATTGCTCAAAATCTCGATTTTCCTAATATTATCAAACCCTTAAGCCTAGAAGTATATGGCAATGGCTATGCCTTAATTATGGAAGATATGGGTGGAATTTCCCTATCTAATTATCTCCAAATAGCCACAGATAAAAATCCTCAATATAAATATTTACCTTTAACAGAATTTCTCGAAATAGCCATTCCACTCACAGAAACCCTGCACTATTTCTACCAAAACCGAGTCATTCACAAAGATATTAAACCTGCCAACATTCTGATTAATCCTCACACTAAACAAGTTAAATTAATTGACTTTAGTATTGCCTCTCTCCTCCCACGAGAAACCCAAGAAATTCAGAATCCTAATATTTTAGAAGGCACATTAGCCTATATTTCTCCCGAACAAACAGGTCGAATGAATCGAGGTATCGACTATCGCAGCGACTTTTATTCCTTGGGTGTTACCTTTTATGAATTATTGACAGAAGAATTACCCTTTGTCTCAGAAGATGCAATGGAATTATTACATTTTCATTTGGCAATAGAACCTATAGAAATTCATCAAATAAATTCACAAATACCCCCAGTTTTATCAAAAATTGTCAGCAAATTGATGGCTAAAAATGCCGAAGATCGTTATCAGAGTGCATTAGGAATTAAGTATGACTTAGAAAAATGTTTAAATCAACTTCAAGACACCGGAAAAATCTTAGATTTTCCAATAGGAAAGCGAGATATTAGCGACAGATTTATGATTCCCGAAAAACTCTATGGTCGGGAAATAGAAGTTAATCAACTATTAGATGCTTTTGAACGAGTTAGTAATTCCCCTAATCTTAGTCAGGAAAAAATCTCCCCTCCCCTTGGTAAAGAGAAAATCCCCCCTCAATCCCCCCTTCATAAGGGGGGAGGAGGAGCAGAATTAATGTTAGTTGCAGGTTTTTCAGGGATTGGAAAAACTGTAGTTATTAATGAAGTTCATAAACCAATTGTTCGGCAACAGGGCTATTTTATTCAAGGCAAATATGACCAATTTAATCGCAATATTCCTTTTTCTGCCTTTGTTCAAGCTTTCCGAGATTTAATGGGGCAATTATTATCAGAATCAGAAGTCAAAATAGAAATTTGGAAAACAAATATTCTCGCAGCAGTTGGTGAAAATGGACAAGTCTTAATAGATGTAATTCCTGAATTAGAAAATATCATTGGTAAACAGCCAACAGCCACAGAATTATCGGGAACAGCCGCCCAAAATCGCTTTAATTTATTATTTCAAAAATTTGTCAAAGTTTTTACCCGAAAAGAACATCCCTTAGTAATGTTTTTGGATGACTTACAATGGGCAGATTCAGCTTCATTAAATCTACTGAAATTATTGCTGCAAGATACAGAATATTTATTATTATTAGGTGCTTATCGAGATAATGAAGTCTCCCCAGTTCATCCCTTGGTTTTAACTATAGATGAACTGATCGAAAGTAAGGCAATAGTAAATACAATTACTTTATCACCATTAATCGAATCAGATTTGAATCACTTGGTAGCAGACACCCTAAATTGTGAATTATCTCTTGCCCAACCTTTAACAAAATTACTCTATCAAAAAACAAAAGGAAATCCCTTCTTTGCCACTCAGTTTCTCAAAGCATTATATGAGGATAAATTAATTCGCTTTAATTGGAATATTCAACATTGGGAATGCAATATTGCCCAAGTTAAAGCATTAGCAATTACAGATGATGTCGTAGAATTTATGGCATTACAATTGCAGAAATTACCAACAGAAACTCAGGATATTCTTAAACTAGCAGCTTGTATTGGGGCTGGGTTTGATTTACAAACTTTGGCAATTGTTTCACAAACATCAGAAATAAACACGGCGACTTTCTTATGGAAAGCATTGCAGGAAAGTTTAATTTTACCAGTGAGTGATGTATATAAGTTTTATCAGCTTGAGGAAAATGATAATTTTAGTCCTGAAGATGAAAATTATCAGAAACAAAATGCCAGATACAGATTTTTACATGACCGAGTTCAACAAGCTGCTTATTTCCTAATTCCAGAAGACCAAAAACAGTTAACTCATTTGCAAATTGGAAAATTACTACAACAAAACTTATCCGAAATAGAAAAGGAAGAAAAACTATTTGATATTGTCGGGCATTTTAATATAGCAATTGAGTTAATTACTCAACCCAAGGAGAGAGAAACTTTAGCGAAACTTAACTTAACCGCAGCACAAAAAGCTAGAAATTCAACTGCTTATGTTGCTGCTAGAAACTTTGTGCAAATCGGGATTAATTTACTTCCTAAAAACTGTTGGCAAACTCAGTATGAATTAACTCTGAATTTGTATGTAGCTGCCACCGAAACTGCTTATTTGAATGGTAAATTTGAGGAAATGGAAGCAATGGCAACTCAGGTTTTGGAATCAGCTAAAACCATACTAGATAAAGTAAAAATTTATGAGATTAAAATCAACGCACTGACAGCTAAAACTCAGATATTAGAAGCACTCGCTGTCGGCCAAGAAGCCCTGGAAAAATTGGAGATTACGTTCCCTTTAGATGCAGACGAAGCGTTTATAGAACAAGCATTACAAACCCTGGAAAAGGAACTTCAAGGCAAACAAATAGGGGAATTAATTAACCTGCCTGTGATGAGTGAACCCCGAATAATTGCCGGGATGGAATTGTTAGCAATGTTGTTTCCGCCCATGCACCAAGCAAAACCAGGCTTGTTGCCTCTACTGGGTGCGACAATGGTCAGTTTATCCCTAAAATTTGGGAATACTTCCGCATCAAGCATCGGGTATGTAACCTATGGCTTGATGTTGTCTAGTTTTTTGGAACAAGTCGAAAGGGGGTATTACTTTGGACGAGTTGCACTAAATTTAGTTCATAAATTAAATGTTCGGAGGTTCAAGTGCATAACTTTACTTATATTTTGTACTTTTCTTCAGCATCATCGAGAACCACTAAGGGCAACAATAATTACGGCGAAAGAGGCTTATCTAGCAAGTATAGAAATTGGTGATTTTCTCTATGCTGGCTATAGCATAGTTCACTATTTTGTTGATAATTTGTTTGCTGGAGTCGAGCTACAGGATTGGGAAACTGAAATTGAAAATTACTGTATTATCTTGGAGAATGTTAAGCAACAATCACCTTTAGCTTACCTAAAGATGCAACAACAAATAGCCCATAACTTGAGGAAAATTATTGACCAACCGGATTTATTAACTGGTGTAGCTTATGATGAAAGTTTGATGATTCCTAAGTACAATGAGGATAATGATGTTAGTTCGCTCATTTTTATATATGCTTATAAATTGATGTTAGCTTATATATTTTGTGACTATACAAATGCTTTGGATTATATTGTCAAAGCCGAAGGCTATTCAATTACAAAAGTAGGACAAATTCAGACTCCAGTTTTTCATTTTTATGCAGCATTAACCTACTTAGAATTATACTCAGAACGGTCAGAAATCGAAAAAAATAATACTCTTGAAGCAGTAAAAAATTATCAAATATGTTTGGGTAAATGGGCGTATCATGCCCCAATGAATCATCAACATAAACTTGATTTGGTAGAAGCAGAAAAAAACCGAATATTAGGACAGAAAACTGAAGCAATTGAGTTCTATGATAAAGCAATTTCAGGTGCAAAAGAAAATCAATATCTTCACGAAGAAGCCTTAGCGAATGAATTAGCAGCTAAATTTTATCTGCATTGGGGAAAAGAAAAAGTTGCTGCCGGATATATGCAAGAAGCCTACTACTGTTATGCACGATGGGGATCGAAGGGGAAAGTTACCTACTTAGAAGAAAAATATCCACAACTACTACAGGTTATTTTGCAACCAACTAACTCAGCGATCGGATCTGAGGGAACAATTTCTACCAGTGTTAGGAGCAGCATAAATACCACTACAAATATCCAAAACTCGAATTTATTAGATTTTCCGGCAGTGATGAAAGCTGCCCAAGCTATTTCTGAGGAAATAGAGTTAGAGAAACTCTTAGCCACTCTGATGCAAATTTCCCTCGCCAATGGGGGAGGGCAAACAGGATTTTTAGTGGTTCATCGAGAAGCTGAATGGTTAGTTGTCGCTAAGGCAAATCAAAACCATACAGAAAACTTGCAAATTCCTCTGGCTCAATGTCAAGAATTACCTCAAAGTTTGATTTATTCTGTTGCCAGGAGTAAAAAAATTGCAGTTTTTGATAACTTGAGTGCCACATCTCAATTCGCAGGCGATCGCTACATCATTACCCAACAACCTAGATCGGTTTTATGTACTCCCATTACCAAGCAAGGAAAATTAATTGCGATTTTGTATTTAGAAAATAATCTCACAGTCGGAGCATTTACAAGCGATCGGATTGAAACATTACAAATTTTAACTTCTCAAGCTGCCATATCAATTGAAAATGCTCGTTTGTATCAACAAGTAGAAAACTATTCTCATATCTTAGAAGCAGAAGTAGAGAAAAAAACTCAAGCTTTAAGCAAAAAAGCATTTGATTTAGAGCAAGCATTGACAAATTTACAACAAACCCAAGCTCAATTAATTCAGAGCGAAAAAATGTCTTCTTTAGGTCAGATGGTGGCAGGTGTTGCCCATGAAATTAACAACCCAGTCAATTTTATTTATGGTAATATCAAACCAGCAAGTGAATACGTTAATGACTTGTTAAATTTAATTACTGCTTATCAAAATACTTATCCGAAACCAACGGCTGAAATTGAAGCAATAATTGACGATATAGATTTAGATTTTTTGGTAGAAGATTTGCCAAACTTGTTAGGTTCGATGCAAACAGGATCGAAACGAATTCGGGATATTGTAGCCTCGTTGCGGAATTTTTCTCGCTTGGATGAATCTCAAATCAAAAAAGCAGATATCCACGAAGGCATTGAATCTACTTTGCTAATTCTACAACATCGGTTGCATAGTTTTCAAGAAGAAGATTGTGAGGTAAAATATCCAGAAATAATAGTAATTAAAAATTATGGAAAATTACCATTAGTTACTTGTTATCCCAATCAGTTAAATCAAGTATTTTTGAATCTTCTGAATAATTCTATTGATGCTTTAAATGAAGTTAGTATTCAGGGAAAAAATTCTGATTTTAATCCTACCCTTACAATTACTACAGCAACAACTGAAGGTCGATTTATTGAAATAAAAATTGCTGATAACGGCCCAGGAATTCCACCAGAAATTGTTAATAAAATCTTCGACCCATTTTTTACCACGAAACCAGTAGGTTCAGGTACTGGTTTGGGATTATATACTAGCTATCAAATTGTAGTTGAGCGTCATTCCGGAGAACTAATTTGTGTTAGTAATTTGGGTCAGGGAACAGAGTTTATTATTAAGATGCCAATGGATAATGGATAATTGATAATTGATAGCTGAATATAGTAGTCATAAATTGCCCAAGCGATCGCTACCAAGTTCATTAAACGAAAAAAATCGTAGTGCCGTGTCAAGACTAAAATTGTGGGTGTTTGAGCGAGCAACCTTGGATACCTCTCCCCCAACCCCTCTCCTGCAAGGAGAGGGGCTTCCTCTCCCCCTTCCCTACAAGGGAAGGGGGTTAGGGGGTTAGGTTTTACCCACAATTTTAGCAGAGCTGATAACTGATAACTGATAACTGATTTCACGGAACTTGCCAAATTTTAATCGTTTTATCATTACTCCCACTCGCTAAACTCCTACTATCCTGACTAAACACAACCGAAAATACATCACTACCATGACCATTCAGAGTTTCCAACAATTCCCCAGTAATAGCATCCCATAAATTAATACTGCCATTGCGATATCCACTGGCAACTATTTTCCCATTCGGACTAAATGTCACCGACAAAACATCACTTATACCATACTTCAAATTTTGTATGGGTGTGGAAATAAGCTCTCCTCCATAAACCTGCCATAACTTAATCGTGCCATCCCTACTACCACTAGCTAATACTCCACCATCTGGACTAAAACTTAGCGATCGCACCCAGTCAGAATGACCTTTAATTGTAGATAACTCTTTTGCCTTTTGCAAATCCCATATTTTAATAGTTTGGTCGCGACTACCACTTGCCAAAATTCCACTATCTTGATTAAAGGCAACAGTATAAACCCGATCTTCATGTCCTATTAAAGTAAACCAGCGCTTCGCTTTCTGCAAATTCCAAATTTCAATCGCCTTATCCCTACCCCCACTTGCCAACATTTGATTATCCGGACTAAACGCCACCGTATCCACCCAGTCAGAATGACCAATAAGAGTAAACCAACGTTTGCCTTTTTTCATATCCCAAATTTCAATAGTTTTATCCCGACTGCCACTCGCCAACATTTCCCCATCCGGACTAAATGCTACTGTTTGTACAGAGTCACCATGCCCAGTGAGAGTAAACCAACGTCTACCTTTATTCATATCCCAAATTTCAATAGTTTTATCTCGACTGCCACTCGCCAACATTTCCCCATCCGGACTAAATGCTACCGAATTTACCGAGTCAAAATGTCCGGTCAAAGTCAAGACACATTTCCAAGTTGACTGTTGCGGTTGAGGAATAACAGTTGGTTGCACAACATGAGGCGGTGCAGTAATAGAATTTGTGGGTTGTTTTGTTTGCTGTTTAGGAGGTTGGTATGTCGGTATAGGTGGTCTAGTGGGAGTTGGAGATGGTGTTGGTGTTCTAGTTGGGGATGGTGTGGGTGCAGAGATATTAGGGATAGTAGGGAGTTTCACGTCTGGGTTTAATTCTTTCATTACTTCCCCAGCAGACTGGTAACGCATTTTTGGATTAGCTGCCAGCATTTTATCAAGAATTCTCCCTAACATACTATTAATAGATTGATTCAAATAATCTCGCCATACCCATTTATCTCTCATTACATCAAATAAATCGAAAGGAGATACTTGAGTCAACAAATAAATACAAGTTACTCCCAAACTATAGATATCACTGGCAAAAATAGCATGACCTCTTACTTGTTCTGGAGCGACATATTCCGGACTTCCAATTATTGTTCCTGGTTGCATTATGGAAGTGCCAGTAATAACTTTAGCTGCACCAAAATCAACTAAGACTAATCGATTAGTATTAGTCATCCATCCAGTAGTTTGTGGAAGAGAACTCCGACGAATAATATTTTCTGGTTTTATATCCCGATGAATTACTTTATGTTCGTGAATAAATTGTAAAACTGGTAATAATTCATTCAAGATTTGTTTAATTTGATTACTATCAAACGGACCCTTTTTTATTGACTCTTGAGCTAAATTAGAACCGTCGATAAATTCTTGTACTAAATATTGATTATTATCCTGTTCAAAGTGAGCTAATAATTCGGGAATTTGTGGATGTTGACCAAGTTCATCTAATCTAACAGCCTCTTGTTGAAATAACTCGGCAGCTTTTTTTGGGTCGCCAGTATTTTGAGGTAAAAATTGTTTAATTACACAAGGAGGATGAGAAGGTTTATCTTCATCCACAGCAAAAAAAGTACGACCAAACCCACCCCTACCGATAGGTTTAATAGGGCGATATCTTTCTCTCAGCAGCAACTTTGACCCACAGGCGAGGCAGTATAATGTCCCTTCAGGATTTTGGGGATTTTGGCATTGGGGATTAAGGCAATAACTCATATTAACAAGATTAGGCTACTATCTCTATGTTAATTGTTCCCCAAAGCTGAATGTTAGTAGTCTTAATAATATTTTGAAGAAGGTGGTAGGTTTTGGGTTAAATTGAAATTTCCCCAATTTTACTGAAAAATTAAGGTTTAAACCTTCTCCTTTCAAGAATAAAAAAATCTTTTTATTCAATCCTCTTCTTTGGATTTTTAAGAATTGTAGGACTTACGCATTACAACGTATTTTCGTCATTGCGACCGATAGGGAAGCAATCTCAAACCCTAGTTTTTCGTACCTAATGCCTAAGTTCTGAATTGGATAATTAGTGAGAATAAACCTTCTTAATTCTAAATTTACTCTTTCCCTCCTAACTCCTGACTCCTTCCTAATGATTTATAATATCATCTCCGGATAATCAGTGATAAAAAAGTTTTTGTTTGTAGTAGGGCTTCAGCCCGATATATACTTAGGGCTGAGAGCTATTCTATGAACTTTAATTATAACTATTCAACCGGACATGATATAAGTAGGAGTTGCGCTCAAAAGTCTGATGGTGAAGGGAAGGAGTAGGGAGTAGGGAGTAGTGAAGAGTAAACAGAGACAGGGAGTTATACAGGAGCTACTCAGAAAAATTATCCTTTGCCCCAACCTCCCTAACTCTTACCCAAATATTAACTTTTTGAGCTTACCCTGGCTTAAAATCTCCTACTTTTTCCGGACTTGAAAATGCTCACACCTTTATCTGCCTATGCCTTGAGATTTATTCAGCAAACCCTAAGTATTCAACCGAACATGATTAGGACTTACGCATGAGCTAGGAAAAACTAGGATTTGAGATTGCTATCCGTTCCGGACTGCTCCGCAAACCCTTTTAGTGGCAATGAGGGAAATAGGTTGTACTGTGTAAGTCCTAATGATATTAGAGGCTGTTTTTCAATAATTGATAATTAATAATGAATAATTGATAATTACCTATTCCTTTTAGGGAGAGGATTAACGCGGTAGGGAAAATTTTTTCTCTCTTGGTGATTGGATATGGCGTTTCGGCGCTTGAGCCGACATGAAAAGCGGAGCGGCTCTGTAAGAGCGGGAAACCTCGCCATCCCATCCTAAGGTCATGCTCCGCAAACGACCGCTTGTTTCTCCTTTAAAGGAGAGGCTTTATACCTTAACTATTCGGTAAAGAATTCTGAACTATTAGTAGCGATCGCTAACCGTCTGAGCATTAGACGGTTGTGCATCAGTAAAGTGTGGGATAAGTAAGTCGGGCTGGTCAATAATCATCTAAAAGCACTGAATAATGTGAGTTTTCAGGATTTTTGTCGGGAAAAATGTGCAAATTTTTCAGCCTTTAAGACCAAAAAGTTAGGACGAAAGGCAGACTGGCACAATTACAGCGCTTTTCAGTTGAGTAGACCACTAAACTGATTGTTAGGAGTCAGGAGTCAGGATGTAGGGACGTTGCATGCAACGTCCGTACGGAGTTAGGAGTTAGTATCATTGTGGTTTATTCATATGAAAACCGCTGTAAAGATACAGGTACAATTATTCTTCCTACTTGCCACATTTCTCACACTTCCTTAACGCACTACCCATTAAACTAATCATTAGACATCTCCGAAAAAGATATAGACCTTTTGCAATAGTATCATTAGACATCTCCAAAAAAGATATAGACCTTTTGCAATAGTAGGCAACAAATAATATTTTTTCTCAAAAACTTTTCTAGATTTGATTGAACAGGGGACTGACCCATAACTCCTGAAAAGCCTGTGGGAGGGTGGGCAGAGGGGGGAGTTGGCTAAAATTAGCAAAAAGATAATTATATCAAGGTAATTACTTAATAACTGAAGTATTATTCAAGTAAAGCACTATTTTTGGAAATAGACAACAAATAATAGGAAATAGGCAACAAGCAATAGGCAACAAATATTCGAGCCAAAGCTACTAAAAATGATTTTTTTAGTTACTTTTACTTTTCTTGGTTATTTCTTGCTTATATTGAATAAAGAACAAGTTTATTTTATGGAGATATTTATTGAAATATGAATGAAGGCTTGGCTGTTGTGGGGATGTTCTTCATAATCTTCAGAGACTATTTGTAAAGTTTTCTAACGTAGCACAAAGCAAATTGATTTCTCTGAAAAATATCGTGTGATACTAAGATTAATACTTAACATTTATCAAGTAATATATTATTGTTAGTCCTTTGTGTAATTAATTTTGTCCAGTTACTTAAATTGCACTTTGGAAATTGATTGTGCTAAGATATCTAGTATTTCAACTGACTATTAATTATAGAAAGGTAAGGTTCGAGATGAAAGCACTATTTTAGATAATAGGACTGACACAATACAAGGTATTTTGTCATTACGACTGACAGGATTTGCGGGGCACTCCGGAACAGATAGTAATCTCAAACCATAGTTTTTTGTACCTCATGCGTGAGTTCTGAGATAAATTACATTTAATTCGCTGGCTCGTTCATTATGTAAAATTTTTGGACATTCCAGTTGTATGCAAATTTATTCTCAACCCATACTTTAATGTAACCATTCAGCTATTAGCTGTCAGCTAGCCTCCTAGTAGGTCAGAACTGTGCTAACAGCAATAAAACCTTAAGCTTAAGGAGAAGATGTAAATGAATGTGGAAAAACTGGCTGTTGTAGTAAGATTTAATTCTGAATAATCAAGCTTTTATTAGCAAAACTATACCGTTTCACGGAAGTGAAAAGCAAATTTCAAAAGTCAAAATTCATGGGTTGATATCAAATCCGCTTGCTTCGGAGTAACAAGAAACCGGGTTTGTTTGAGGTCAATGTTAATATTGTAGGGCATTTGATACAAACCCGGTTTCTATGCTTTTTTAACCAATACTACCGGATTTGATATGAGTCAGTAATTCTGAGGTCTCCATTTCCTGCGGAAAGGCTAGTACCGCTACGGGGAAGTCTGAATTCAGAATTCAACCCACCCCTAACCCCTTCTTGGATGGGAAGTCATAAGTTTTGATTGGTAAGGCTTTGAGTATTTTGTCACTGGTCACTTATTTCCATCATCCTGGACTAGGCCAACAGAATGTAAGAGGCATATCTAACAGTCACAATTCATTAATGGATAATTGATAATTACCTCTGGTTAAAACCGTTCGGGAATTGAAG
>NZ_JBNHER010000181.1:0-3442 GCF_050015975.1 Dapis purpurea BLCC-M126
CACAAAACTGTTGTAGGAGTAATGAGTAAGGAGTAATGAGTAAGGAGTAAGGAGTCAGTATCATTGTGGTTTATTAATATGAAAACCGCTGTAATCCACAATAACTTAGTTGTGTCAACCTAGTAAGATAAATTTTCGTAGATTTGAAGCTTTACTGCCTTTCCCATAGGACATTATTATTCAATAGAAGGTGGAAATTACTGGTTTTCAATGAAAATAAGAATGTGGTAAGTAATCGAACAGAATTATTTACAAACTTAGGTATATTAGTATCTAGGCCAGATAAGGATTGAAGATTTAATGAGTGTTTCAATAATTGATAATTGATAATGAATAATTGATAATTACCTCTCCCTAAAATGAAGAGGATTGAGGCAGTAGGGAAAATTTTTCTTGTTTCTCCTTTAAAGGAGAGGCTTTAAACCTTAATTATTCGGTAATTAATTCTATCTAACTTTAGTAGATTACCACCGTGGAAGAGTTACTACCGCTATGGAACGAAATAGTTTAAAATAGTTAAGTTGATAAATTAAGTGTCGTGTCAATTAGTATTAGTTTTTGGGTTTGAGATAAACAATAGATTGTCGCCAAATTAGAATTGGTAAATCATACTGATCTAAAAGGCAGATACAATTTTGGTCTTGCCAGAAAACTTTTCCTACATGAAGGTCGTTAGTAATTAGTTTCATTTCTACTTCTTTTTTCTCTTTGATATAGGTTTGAATTTGGCGGGTACTTGGCAAACTGGTATCAAAATCAGACATAATTACTATTTAATATATTTTCTGTTAGAGTAAATTTTTACCTAAATTATTGGAGCAGAATAATAATGACAATATCATTTACTAAATATCATGGTTTAGGTAACGATTTTATTTTGATTGATAATCGCTACCAATCGCAGCCTATACTAACACCAGAACAAGCGATAAAATTATGCGATCGCAATTTTGGTATTGGTGCAGATGGTGTAATTTTTGCCCTACCTGGAGAAGAGCAAGCTGATTATACCATGCGGATTTTCAATTCCGATGGTTCGGAACCAGAAATGTGTGGAAATGGGATTAGATGTTTAGCGAAGTTTATAGCAGAACTAGAAAATAATAATAAAACTAAATATAATATTTATACTGGCGCTGGTCTGATCGTTCCTGAATTACAATCTGATGGCCAAGTAACAGTTGATATGGGAAAACCAAGACTATTGGCATCTGAAATACCGACAACTTTGAGTAATCCCGATGAAAAAGTCATAGATCGATCCCTAGAAGTAGCTGGAAAGTCTTGGTCTGTCACCTGTGTGAGTATGGGAAATCCCCACTGCATAACTTTCGTGGAAGATGTTACTGTTATAGATTTAGCAAAAATAGGTCCTGAATTTGAAAATAACTCAGTATTTCCAGAACGTACTAATACAGAATTTATTCAAGTTATTAGCCCAAAATATGTAAAAATGCGAGTATGGGAAAGAGGAGCTGGTGCAACACTAGCTTGTGGTACAGGTGCTTGTGCGTCAGTGGTAGCAGGGGTGTTAACTCAGAATAATGAGCACTTAGTTACAGTAGAGCTACCTGGAGGTTGTTTACAAATTGAATGGTCAACTACAGACCAGAAAATTTATATGACTGGACCAGCAAAAAAAGTATTTGCAGGAGTTATTGATGAATCAGTAATAAAGTAGCATTCAGCACTCAGTAATATGCTGATTGCTTCACAAGGCTAACACCAACATCCTCTCATGGTGTATAATGGATGAAAACTAAATGCTGTTTTAAATGCTGTTTGCGGAGCATTCCGTAAGGAAAAGCTGATAGCTAGTTAAATTAGAATTTGTAATAATTTTAACTTTTAACTTTATAACTTAACAATAGGGGTATATTCATGGGAGGAGGTATTTATTTAATTCAGGATAACGACCAACTTGTGGAAATGACAGAACAAGCTTATGATTCCGAAGATCAACTACAAGAATTTCTGGAAACTTATCCTAATCTCCTAGCAGGAGATGATATAGACAGAGGTACCCCTAGACGATGGTTATTAATTTCACGGGAAATAGCAACATCAAAAGAAGAAGACATAACTCAGGAATGGGCATTATCTCATTTATTTCTCGATCAAGAAGCAATTCCAACATTGGTAGAAGTTAAACCAACTTACAATACAGAAGCTCGTCAAAAAGTAGTAGGTCAAATGATTGATTATGCTGCTAATGCAGGAATTTATTGGCCTCTGGAATCAATTATTGCTAAGTTTGAAGTTAATTGCCGAGAAAATGGTCGCGATCCAGAACAAGTATTTGAAGAGTTTTTGGGGACAGATGCTAATGAGGAAAAATTTTGGCAGAAAGTTAAAACAAATCTGCAAGCAGGGAAAATTCGTTTAGTATTTGTGGCAGAGGATATTCCAGCGGAACTAAGAAGAATAGTAGAGTTTCTCAATGGACAGATGGATCCAGTAGAAATTTTAGCACTAGAAATTAAACAGTATGTTAGTCAAGAAGGTTTAAGAACTTTAGTTCCTAGAGTAATTGGTCAAACTACAGAAGCGCAACTTAAAAAATCAAGCACAACTCGTGAAAGAAGGAAGTGGGATGAGGCATCTTTCTTTCCAGAGTTCAAAACAAGATGGGGTTCTGATGAAGCATCAATAGTCATTAAAATTCATAACTGGGCTAAAACTCAAGAACCTTTAGTGAAAATTCAGTGGGGTACAGGGGATGTTTACGGTGGTTTTGCAGCAATAGTTAATCAAGCAGGAAGAAAAAGTCTAGAGTTGTTTAGTATTGATATTTCTGGTCGTCTGGAAATTTACTCTAATAATTATAGTTGTCAACCTCCATTTAATAGTGACAGTAAATGGTTGGAGTTGAGGTCTAAACTTAGTTCTATAGGTTTAGCTTTACCAGGAAATTCTGAGGAGTTTAGAGCGCCTAGCTTACGTTTATCAACGTTACAAGATGATGAGGCATTGGAGCAAGTAATGGAAACTTTTCATTGGGTTATCGAGGAAGTTAATCAAGGTTAATTCAGTTTCTATAACTCTCTGTTCATCCTCTCTTAACTACTCCCTGCAAAGAGCAAAAAGACTTTATTCAGCAGACTCTATACTATTTAGTTGAATAAAAAGTCATGCTTATGGACGATAAACCCCAGTTAATCCTTACAATATCACAATTAAAGTGAGGATGCAACCGAATATTCTTTGACACGTCGACTTTTTTGGGTAGCTCTCAGAAAATTAAAATGTCTGTGGTTTTCCGCTGAGTCAGGATAGATGGAAAGATTTGATGAAGCAAAAACAAGCATATATATGTTTATTAGAGCTTGGCAAAATGAAAATTTTTCTGGTATTTCTTCTGGGGAAATTTCCTGAATATTCGACGATATTACTCCCTTCCCGCCAGAAGATTACCTATAATGTAATAATAAAAACTACATAA
>NZ_JBNHER010000182.1:0-5774 GCF_050015975.1 Dapis purpurea BLCC-M126
TTCATTAATTGATAATTGATAATGGATAATTGATAATTACCTCTGGTTAAAACCGCTCTTGATTGAATATAAGGAAATATTATTTCTTTTCTCTTGGTCGATTGGATATGCCGAGGAGACCTCGGCATCCCTCGACCGCTTTTTCCTCTTGAAAGAGGAGGCTTTAAACCTGAATTATTTAATTAATAATTAATAATTAATAATTATTCGGTAAATATCTACAGGAAATTTAAGTTCTTTCCAGCTTTTAAGCCTTCTTACTTCTTCCTTCTTCCTTACCCTTACTTACAATATTGATGCTACCGGACTTGATATAACTTGATTCTATATAAGCATTTAGCGGTCAGTTATTAGCTATTAGCTTCAGATGAAAAATTTAGGTTATACAAATGTTGGGAGTTATATTTTAAGAAAAAAGAATATTGAATAATTAATTATTACGTCTTCTGTAATAGAAGGATAGGCTAAAAAGAATTTTTTGCTTTTTTATCCACGAATGGAGAAGCTTTATACCTTGATTTTTCGGTAAGAAAGAATTATTTGAATCTTGTATTAATGCTCAGTGGAATATTTATTAATTGTAGAGCTGTAGGGACGTTTCATGGAACATCTCTACAGTCTTTTTCAAGTTATCTAATAATTAATCCTTCAACGTCGAACGCATAGTCGGGAACATAATCACATCTCGAATACTTTGAGTATTTGTCAACAACATCACCACACGATCAACTCCAATACCCATTCCACCACAGTTAGGCATTCCCAATGACAATGCCTGAATAAAGTCTTCATCCATTGGGTGCGCTTCATCATCCCCCGCTTCTCTTTGGGCGATCTGTTCCTCGAAACGTTTACGTTGATCTTGAGGATCGTTTAACTCAGAGAAACCATTGGAATATTCGGTACCGTGAATAAATAACTCAAATCTTTCCACAAAACCTGGTTTACTATGATGTCTTTTTGCTAACGGACTAACTTCAACAGGAAAATCAATTATAAAGGTAGGTTGAATTAAAGTTGACTCTACTTTTTGGTCAAAAACTGCATATAAAAGATAACCTAAACTTTGAGTTTCTAATTTAGATAATTTGAGGTTTAATTTTTCTGTTGCTTTAATTGCTTCTGGCAATTCTAAGTTGTCAAAATCTAATCCAGTTTCATCCTTAACTGCTTCTACCATTGTTTTAACTTGCCAATGTTTGCCAGTGAAATCAGGATATTTTTGACTATGGTCATATTTGCGTTCCAAACTAATAGTTTGCCCTTGATATTCTATCTCTTTTAAATCTCCCAAAATATTGGTCATGCTATAACAAATAACATCTTCTACTAAGCCCAAAATTTCAAAATAATCTGCATAAGCTTGATAAACTTCTAGGGAAGTAAATTCAGGATTATGGGTACTATCAATTCCTTCATTTCTAAATACTCGCCCTAACTCAAACACCCGTTCAAAACCTCCACAAATTGCCCTCTTCAGAAATAATTCCGTAGCAATTCGCAAATATAAATCTACATCCAAAGCATTATGATGAGTAACAAAAGGTCGAGCAGCAGCACCACCATAAATTGCTTGTAAAGTTGGTGTTTCTATTTCATCAAAACCAGCATCCCAAAGATAACTACGAATACTTTGGAGAATTTTACTTCGCATTCTAAAACGCTGTAAAGATTCAGCATTTCCAGCCAAATCCATTTCCCTATGACGGCGACAAATTTCTGGGTCATTTACACCATAATAAGAGTCAGGAAAAGGAATAATAGCTTTGGAGAGAACTTCTAGTTTATTTACCTGAATTGATAACTCACCTCTATTAGTCCGACAACCTATCCCTTCCGCACTAATAAAATCTCCTACATCTAACAATTTTTGAATTTGTTTAAAGCCTAAACCAGGGTCGCCCGTAACTAATTTTTTCTCAATTTTCAGTTGAATTTTTCCTGTTTCATCTGTTAGGTTGATAAAACCAATACTACCACTATCACGCTTAGAAGTAATCCGACCACAAACTTTTAATAATTTGGCATCGGGGTCTGCTTCTCCTGCTTCTAATTCCTTTGCTGGAGGAGAAAATAAGTCGATAACTTGTTGAGTGGTGTGCGATCGCTGATAAGCTTTACTAGGATAGGGATCTATTCCTTGGGCGCGTAATTCATCGACCTTTTGTGAACGAACTTCTACTTCATTCCTGGTTTCGCTTTTAGCCATTAGTGATTTTACTCTCTAGATGATTATTGAAGTTAAAATGATACCATATTTTTATGTTTTTAGACTGTTATAAAGATTAAATTATTCCAAAATTAAATTGAAGCTCGTAGTTGCCCAGAAACCGGGTTTATAGTGGATAAATGTTGGTATGGTAAGGTATTTAATATAAACCCGGTTTCTTTAGACGGGCTATTTCAATTTATCAATAACAGCAATGAATGAGGATTAAAATTTATATAATAATTGAATATGCAGTAAAAATTGATATAATATTTAAAGATTTAGGAGAAAAAAATTATGAAAAGTGCAGTTGATATAGCTAGGTATTTTTTATGTCGTGTTGACAGAGAAGCAGGGGATACAATCTCTCCTTTAAAACTACAAAAACTTGTATATTATGCACAAGCTTGGAGTTTAGTATTTAGAAATAAACCTCTGTTTTTTCAAGATATTGAAGCTTGGGTTTATGGTCCTGCTATTAGTGATGTTTGGGATGAATATAAACCTTACCATTATCGGGATATTCCACCACCTGAAGAGTTAATAGAGTTTGCCAAAGATGAAATAGAAGTTCTTGAGGAAGTATGGGATACTTATGGAGAATTAAGTGCTAGATATTTACAAGAATTAACACATTCGGAAACTCCTTGGCGAAATGCCAGAAAAGATTTAGAACCAGCTCAACAATCGAATAATATTATTTCTCACTCAGATATGAAAGCTTTCTATTCTAAGATGGTAGAGGTGGAGGCTTAATTGAGCAAAAAAAATAGAATAAAAAAACTTTCAGGGAAAAATAAAGGCAGACAAATTTCTGCTCAAGCAACCCCACCATTAGAGAGTAGTACCGACAATGAAAATCCTAGCTTTAGATTTACATACACAGATAAAAATTGTTGGATTTTGTCTGATTGGAATCCATCAGAAATTAATGATTTAATTCAAGGATTAAAGAAAATAGAAAAGTATACTTGGGCGCAGATAAAAACTCAAGGTTCTAAAAAACCTGGTTTATCAGTTGGAACAGGTTATAAGTTAATTAGTAGTCATCCACCTTTACCAGAAAATATACCGAAACAGATTAAATTGTCAGAAATGAGAATAGATGAAAAAAAGCGAATTTTTGGATTTCGGGTAGATGCAGTTTACTATATAGTTTGGTTTGATAGAGACCATTCTGTTTGCCCTGAATAATTTATATCAAGCCAAGGTAAAATCCTTGGCTCATAGCTTAAGTCATCTTAAAGATGACTAAAATTATTTATACGGTCTTTTTGTATTTTGGTTAATTAATGCAATCTGATACTACAGGTATAATATTTAAGAATATTCCTAAAACCTGAAAAACTATGATCGACAAATTTGATAGTTTTGTTGCATTAGCAAAGCAGAAGTACAAAAAAACGCTTACTTCTGTTGAGGAAAAGTTATTAAAGGCTATTGTTGCAGGAGAAGTAGCTGATTATCAAGTTAAATCCCTAGCACTTAATAATTCAGCTCAAGCAAGAACATCGAAAAAAGAGGAAATATTATCTGCTAAGTTTATTGAGTGGCTATGTACAGATGTGGAAGCTTTTCAATATTTTACTAATCATGGTTTACAGGTTTGTGGAGCTAAGATTGCGGGGAAATTAAATCTTGAGTTTGTTAAGTTTGAAAGTTTATTGTATTTCACAGAATGTGTTTTTACAGAAAAAATTATTCTCAGGGGAGCGAAAGTAGAAGAAGTTAAGTTTGATGGTAGTCAAGTTGTTGGTATTAATGCTGATTTGATTGAAGTTAGGGGGAATTTATATCTACACAATGGCTTTCAGAGTAAGGGTAAGGTAAGTATAGCTGGAGCTATTATTGGTAGTACACTAGATTGTAGTAGAGGTCATTTCTCTAATACTAATAAAAAAGGAGATGCACTCTTTGCTGATAATATAGAAGTCAAAGCCGATGTATTTATGAGTAATGGTTTCAAGGCTGAGGGTAGAGTTACTCTATCTGGAGCTACCATTGATGGTAAACTAGATTGTAGTAAAGGTCATTTCTTTAATAAAGAAGCAGATGGACTCAGTGCTAATAATTATGCACTCAGTGCTAATAATAATTATGCACTCAGTGCTAATAATATAGAAGTAAAAGGTTCTGTATTTCTGAGTAATGGTTTTAAGGCTGAGGGCATAGTTAGTCTAGGTGAAGCTAATATTGGTGGTCAACTAAATTGTAATAAAGGTCATTTTTATAATAAAGGAGGATATGCGCTCCTTACTGGAAATATAGAGGTCAAAGCTCATTTATTTCTGAGAAAAGGTTTTAAGGCTGAGGGTATAGTCAGTCTATCTGGAGCTACTATTGGCGGTGTACTTGAGTGTAGTGATAGTTGTTTCTCTAATCCAGAAAAAGATGCACTCCTTACTGAGAATATAGAGGTCAAAGCTCATTTACTTCTGAGAAAAGGTTTTAAGGCTGAGGGTAGAGTCAGTCTATCTGGAGCTACTATTGGTGGTCAACTAGATTGCCGTCAAGGTCATTTCTGTAATCCAGAAAAAAATGCGCTCAATGCTAATAATATAGAAGTTAAAGCTGATGTCTTGCTAAGTAATGATTTTAATGCTGAGGGTGAAGTAGATTTAACAGCAGCAAATATTAAAGGAAATCTTGACTGCACTAATGGCAACTTTTCCAACGAAAAAGGCAATGTTTTATCTGCCGAAGGAATCAATGTTGACGGAGATATTATATTAGATCGAGGAACTTTTAAAGGGAAAATTTACTTAGTTAGTGCTAGAGTTGATGATACTTTAAGTATGGTCAAAATTAAACTCAATTTCCCACTATATCTATTTATTCTATATTCTTTCATTAAAAATATAAAGAATTATCGGGTCGCATCACTACTTCAAAAAGAATATCAAAGAAGAGAATCAGCATCTCATTACATGAAATTAGACCTACAATTTGCCAGAATAGCTCGCCTCAAAGATGATGAACAAAGTTGGCCTCAACAGAACAATCTCAACCTTGATGGTTTTATTTATCAGAAATTTAGTACAGATAATAATACTCCTAAAGATAGCAAAACTAGGTACAAATGGCTTAGACTTCAACCAGACTTTTTTCCTCAAACTTATGAACAACTAGCTGAAGTTTTCAAAAAAGAGGGCGAGCCAGATGCTGCTAGAGAAATTTTAATTCGTAAAAAAAGAGATATTAAACCAAAACTCAACTACTTAGATCAATTTTGGAACAGCATTCTAGACGTTACAATTGTTTATGGCTATCAACCTGCAAAAGCTTTATTTTGGAGTAGTATTTTTATATTAGCTGGTTTTTATTTCTTTAATTTAGGTTATGAAAATTGTGCAGAATTAATATCTAATAATAAATGCCTATTTTCACCATCTTCTAGAATCATTCCATATATTAAAGATGAACAAACTAACGAAAATAAAAAAATTGATATAGACTATCCAAAATTTAATTCGTTTTGGTATTCATTAGATACATTCATCCCAATAGTTGACTTATATCATGTTCGGATGATCACTTATAATAAAGCCAAAATCATTACAGTAGA
>NZ_JBNHER010000183.1:0-24478 GCF_050015975.1 Dapis purpurea BLCC-M126
CTCCTAAAAAATACCCTGTCTATTTGTAACAAACATTTATTAAATTGGTATAATAACTGATACTAAGTCCAGTTTATCAAACCTAAATTCTGCAATCCAAAACTTAGTATTAAAAATCAGGAGTCGGGAAAAAATAATGGTTGCTAATAATAGTAAATAATTAGGGTTGGCGCTAAAAAGAATGAAAGTGTTTACTGATATTGCTTTTGGTATTTTTAAGTCTGGAAAAAGTGCGCTCACTTTGAGTTAAAAAGCCTCAAAAAGTTAGTATTAACAGCAAGATTTGGACAGAGAAATTGAGGGATAATTCTTCCTCCTGCTTTCTCTAAATTCCTGACTCCTACCCTCACCCATAAGACTTTTAAGCACAAACTCTAATTAACTATTTACGCTCTTAATATTTTCCTGATAATTTGACTTTGAGAAAGGTCATTTCAGTTATCAGTAACCTCGGCTCAACCCCAGATGCTTAAAATACTGAATTTTATTCTCTTGGTTGATTACGGAGTTATGCACCAGCAAAATGACTGCTTTTCATCCCCTTTAAAGCGAAAGCTTGCAATGAAGATAATTTAGGAATGAGGATTTTATTATCTACAAAAGTTAAATTGCCTAAACTATATATCATTTGAGTTCTTTTAAAAAAAATCTGGACTCGATTTAATTCTCATTCCTTATGGAGTATAAATAGCTAGCTACTTACTACTGTTATTTGAATTTTATCAGTTGATGTGTGTAATCTGGGATCTTAGAGATACTTATAAATTTCCCCTATTGCCTTGTTTCATAATTAACCAATCTAAACCGGATTTAGTATCAAAAAATAATCATTTTTTATTAGGTATCAGTTTCAATCATCCTTATAATAAAAATTAGATAAATTTTTGTTAAATGTATAGGCAACTTAGAAGGAAGAAGGAAAAATGAATAAAAAAAGAAGAAAAAAAAGCATTATATTAGCTTATGTTAAGCATAAAATTCACACTTTCTGGTTTCTCACCTTCTTTTTTTTTAATTGCTATAACTATCAAAAAAGCGATCGCTAGACGGCAAACACAACACTTAACTTACGGTTTGCCACAATGACAGCAATTGCTTCTTAGCCCTAAATTAGAAAGGGAAAAGAGATAAAAGTATATAAAGTGCCTCAAAGCCTAACATTCCATGATGTTCGGTAAATACCCCTTCATGGAATCCTCTAACTAACCGCAGTATAGATATAAGTAACTTAATCTTAAGACTGTATTTAAACTGGACTTACCCTAAACTCAAACTAAACTATTGAGCTTCAATATTAGTCCTTAAGTCAATCAAAAAAATAGAGTTGACAAATAAGCAAAAATTTTGTATTTAATGGAGCAAAAACACTGTTATGGCAAAAGTAGTCGGAATTGACTTAGGTACAACAAACTCCTGCGTTGCTGTTATGGAAGGTGGTAAACCAACAGTAATAGCTAATGCAGAAGGTTTTCGTACAACTCCTTCTGTAGTAGCTTATGGGAAGAAAGGAGAACAACTGGTGGGTCAAATCGCCAAGCGTCAAGCAGTGATGAACACCCAAAACACATTCTACTCAGTAAAGCGGTTTATCGGGCGTAGATTCGATGAAGTAACCCACGAAACTACTGAAGTTTCCTATAAAGTTCTCAACATTAACGGTAATGTTAAATTAGATTGCCCAGCACTAGAAAAACAATATGCCTCCGAAGAAATTTCAGCCCAAGTGCTGCGTAAACTTATTGATGATGCTAGTAAGTATCTTGGCGAAACAGTAACGCAAGCCGTAATTACCGTACCTGCTTACTTCAATGACTCCCAAAGACAAGCAACCAAAGATGCTGGTAAAATTGCTGGTGTGGAAGTGCTGCGAATTATCAACGAGCCAACTGCAGCTTCTCTAGCTTATGGTTTAGATAAAAAAAGTAACGAAACTATTTTAGTATTTGACCTTGGTGGTGGTACATTCGATGTTTCCATCCTAGAAGTAGGTGACGGTGTATTTGAAGTATTAGCTACTTCTGGTGATACTCACCTTGGTGGTGATGACTTTGATAAGAAAATCGTTGATTATCTAGCTGGTGAATTCCAAAAAGCAGAAGGTATCGACCTCCGTAAAGATAAACAAGCTCTACAACGTTTAACAGAAGCAGCAGAAAAAGCAAAGATTGAACTTTCTAGCGTTACCCAGGCAGAAATTAACCTACCATTTATTACTGCTACTCAAGATGGACCTAAGCACTTAGATATAACTCTTACCAGAGCTGAGTTTGAAGGTCTATGTTCAGACCTCATCGATCGCTGTCGGATTCCTGTAGAAAATGCTATCCGGGATGCCAAATTAGATAAAAAAGCTATTGACGAAGTAGTATTAGTTGGTGGTTCCACTCGAATTCCAGCAGTTAAAGAGGTAGTCAAGAAAGTTCTAGGTAAAGACCCCAACCAAAGTGTGAACCCTGATGAAGTGGTAGCTGTTGGTGCTGCTATCCAAGCTGGGGTATTAGCAGGTGAAGTTAAAGACATTCTCTTGTTAGACGTTACTCCACTATCTTTGGGTGTGGAAACTCTAGGTGGCGTAATGACCAAAATTATTCCGCGCAACACTACTATTCCTACTAAGAAATCAGAAGTATTCTCAACTGCTGTAGATGGTCAGACAAATGTAGAAATTCATGTACTGCAAGGTGAGCGGGAAATGTCTACTGATAACAAGAGTTTGGGAACTTTCCGCTTAGATGGTATTCCAGCAGCACCTCGCGGTGTACCTCAAATTGAAGTTACCTTCGATATTGATGCTAATGGTATTCTGAATGTAACTGCGAAGGATAAAGGTACTGGTAAGGAGCAATCTATTAGTATTACAGGGGCTTCCACTCTGCCAGATACAGAAGTTGACCGGATGGTTCAAGAAGCAGAAGCAAATGCTGCTGCAGACAAAGAGCGTCGCGAGAAAATTGACCGTAAAAACCAGGCTGACTCTTTAGCATATCAAGCTGAGAAGCAAATTCAAGAGTTGGGAGATAAAGTTCCTGAAGCTGATAAAACTAAGATTGAAGGTTTGATTAAAGACTTGCGTGATGCTGTTGCTCAAGAAGACGATGAGAAGATTACATCTCTCACTACTGAGTTACAACAAGCTCTCTACACTGTTAGCAGCAATATGTATCAACAAGCTGATGGCACACCTGGTGATGGTACTACACCAAATGGTGATGCTGGTGCTTCTACTTCTTCCTCAAGTGCTGGAGGTGGAGATGATGTAATTGATGCTGATTTTACTGAGGCGAAATAGTCTATAACTGTCAAGCAAAACTATCATGTAGGGGTTTGGTAACCAAACCCCTACAACTGTATTTTAGTAGCCTCTAAAGAAGATTGAACGTTGCATAATCAAGAATGATGAAATCTGAAAGTAGATATTTTTGGATAACTATCTCCTCAAGATTATGTACAGTTGAAAATCTATTATCATTATTTAATGTACAACCCTGAAGATTGAGTATTCTTAACTGATAACTGATGGCAAAACCTTCTCCTACTACTCCAGGCGATCAACCTCAAGCAGCTAAGGTTAGACAACTGCGTAAACTTAGTGACTTACTTGATAATGCTATTCGTGTTCCTGGTACATCATTAGGTGTTGGTCTTGACCCAGTGATAGGATTAATTCCTGGTGGCGGTGATGTTTTGGGAGGACTAATTTCTGTTTATATTGTGTTCTCTGCAGCAACTATGGGATTACCCAAAGAAACTTTAACACGAATGGCTTCTAATATAGTATTTGATTCCCTAGCTGGTACTGTACCTGTTTTTGGCGATTTGTTTGATGTTGCATGGAAAGCAAATTCTAAAAATATGGATCTATTGGAGAGTCATTTAGCATCTCCCAAAGTTAGTAAAAAAGCCGATAGTTGGTTTATTTTTCTACTTTTAGGTGGCTTAATTTTATTTGTAATTGCTATTGCTGCTTTGGGCGTTTTTATTATTAGTTTGTTAGTCAAAATCATACAGTTTATTATACCTGGTTAGATCGATAAAAATGGTTATAAAAATTGCACTTTTTAATCATAAGGGTGGTGTCAGTAAAACAACCACAACATTTAATTTGGGTTGGATGTTAGCATCTAAGGGAAAATTTGATAGCTATTCATAATTCTGTTAAAGCTCAGTCTACCTCTGTTCTCGATCTTTCAGATATTTTGAGAGCTTCCCTAGTTCTAGTTGTAAGTGCTTTAGACTTTTATATACATGAAGTTGAAGTTGTGAGACTAGGAATGCTAGAAATACATCAAGGTTTACGTCCTGAACCTCCTGCATTTTCTCGTTTTCAAATTTCTTTAGCTACTGCAAGAGAAGGGTTAAAATATTTAGAAGATGAAATTCGACAGCGACATAGTTATAAAAGTTTTCAACAACCTGATAGTATAGCAGATGCAATTAGGCTAATTTCAGATAAAAAATTGTGGTTAGAAGTTGCAAATATTATGGGTAGAACAGATAAGGATATTAAGCAAGAATTAAAAATTATTATTGACCGTCGAAATAAGATTGCTCATGAAGCAGACATAGATCCAACTTTAAGTTTAGGTAATAGATGGGCAATTGACGAAATTATGGTTGGTGGTGCAGTTAATTTTATCGAACAGGTTGTTGACAGTATTCATTCAATTATTTAATGATAGTGAATTTAGAAAGGTGTAATAAAATGCTTAGAGTTCAAATTAGAAAATATGAAAAAAATCAACGCCTTTTATCCCTAGTTAAAAAGAAGATTTAGGTAGAGATGAAAGGCGAGTATGTAAAAAAAATGAAAACTGTTATGAGCAATGATGATATAGAATTTAGGAAGAGAAAAATTAATTACTGACTTGGGATATAGCATAGAGAGCGATCGCTAAACTCAAGCGTGCTTGTTCAACTTCTGATAAATCATACCAATCAACAGCTTGCACTGCTGCCAAAGTATTTTCTACTGCATCATTTTGCTCTCCACGCATGGAATAAGCAAGAGGACGTGCCATTACTTCCAAATCTTCCAAATCCCAACCAGGTAAAACTTCGCTGACACAATGTACCAATTGATCTGAGAGAGATAAAGTAGAACCTAAACGATTCACCTGATCGACAACATTAATAGCAATCTTGCCTAACTTGTTGAGTAAATTCTTGGGAGCAAGACCTGCAAACTTTTTATATAAAGCATTCTGAGTATCAATAATTGGCCAAAGTTTTTCAGTTTGACTATAAAAATTTTGGCAAGCGGTAGTCATTTCCACATCATTAACTAAATCAGACAAAGGTAGCTCTTGTTCGAGAGAATTAAAATAAGCATCTGATTCTGGTGCTTCAGGGTTCCAAGGATAAGCAATATCATCCAGAACGATCGCACTCAAGAAATCTAATTCTACCTCAGTAGAAGAATTAACAGAAAATTGAGAACGGGAAGGCTGATTATTCATAATTTTATTCCTGGGTATACATAAGAATCTTCTACTAGAAGTAGGTATAGCGCTACGCGCAAGTTAAAAGTTAAAAGTCAAAAGTAATTTCTGACTGAGTTTTTTCTAGGTCAAGGATCAGTAAACAGGATTTACCAATCTTGGCGCCCTAAATGTCTAGTGCTATAATTAGCAATATATTTAATTTGCTACTTACTTAGCTACAAAAGCAACCTAGTTAGTTCCGTAATCTAGCTTGGATTAACTATTAAGTTCTTCTGTTGTTTCAATCACAAACTCAAAAGCTTCACCTTGAGAACTGCCAAATTTTAACAGTGTTCCTGATTGTATAACAACCTCATCACGATGTATTCTTTGCCAACTACCAGACTGATAAATTAAAGTCCCGAAACGAGAAATATCTCGTAAAAAATAAGTTGGTTCAACCTCTTCATTTGGTAAACAACGACAAAAAATTTCCGCGTGTTTTTGGGAAACCCACCGCTCCAAAATCACCACATCATTTTCCTGAGAACGCCCAACTGAAATTGTACCAACCCAAATTGGCCAAACTTGATTATTATCATCTTGAGAACGTAAAAAAGCTCTAGAAGTGTAACCGCTAATCCAAGTCGGAGAGTTAGTAGGTAGTTGAGTTACTAATTCATCAAATACTTGAACTAATTGACCATTGAACTCTGGGTGCATATACAATACTGGTAGAGTCCAAGCTGGTTGGTTAAATCTGTAGAGAGTTAATAGCTGTTGTCTTGCTACTGCTACTGCCTGATCTATCAACATTCCTTCTGTCAAACCTTGAGCAAAAACTTGAATAAAACTTAAAGCTTCTTGATCGGCAATTTCATCTCGCATCCCCAAAACAGCAGGTACTCCATGATGGATTAATACTTCTGCTAGACTACTGCGTGGTATTGCTTGTACCTCACCAGAAGATAAACGCTCTGTCGCAGGTTGCGCTCCCCAGCAAGCATTAAATACTGCCAGGGTTACTCCATTGCGGACTAAAATTTGTGCTAACTCAGTACCATTAAGGGTTGTGTCAGGTGCCAAAAATAACCAACCACCATCTGGACCTGGTGTACCATGACCAGCATAAAAAAGTACATTATAAGTTTTTTTATCTAGATAGGAAATTAATTCTTCTGGAGTAGGTTGAATTAGTGTATCGACTCTACAAGGGATAGTAGGATTACCTCTTGGTGCATTAGGGTTTGTAATGTTGTGAGCTTTTAAAACCTCAATTAGTTGGGCTGCTTCTTCTTCCAATTTTAATTTGGATGGAACTAGAGATTGATGGCCATTACCTGTGAAGGATTGTCCTTTAGGGGTACTTTCCCCAATTACCAACAGAATATTCAGAAATTGGGAAGGTGGTTGGCTGCGTAAGGAGTTAACATCACTGGTGGTACGACTGAACAAAATTTCCCGACTTAGAGAGAAGGCGGGTAAAGCGACTCCTGGTTGCATAATTTCCCAGGGTAGGGCAATTAATTCTGGTTGGCGGATATCCAATCTTACCCGTAAGGGCAATTCTTGGCCAATAGCAATACCTTGACTTTGGTGGAGACTATGAGCAATTTCTCCTTGAAATAGCCACTGCCAGAGGCTAATTCCCAAATTTTGCATTAGGCGACTGGTACGATTTATTTTGACACCAGATTGAGAGGTAGGATGAATATTTTGGTTTGATGCTAAGGCAGGTTGAGGTGTACCAATAGGAATAGCAGGTAAACTTTGGGGAGAGAAGACTTCTAACCAAGCCTGCCAATCTTGTGACAAGGTTTCTGGCCACATCTGGTCATGGTGGACATATCCCCGTTGGAAAGGAGCCTGCATGACCCAGACTGCAAAGTGATTAGTTTCTGGGATGTTCAGGCGGGCGATCGCTATACTTAGGCAAGGACTTTCTGGAGGGAAAGGCATTCAATTTTTTCTATACTATTCTTATTTTTAATGTACTTGAAGATATCTATAAGTAGTTTATCTATATTATTGTAAGTCTTTAGCTTTGATTGCATCATTAAAGATAATTTTGGCTCTTGAAGCTTACCCAAATGTGGCAGGGATGATGGGTAAGTTTTGACAATTAATGGCCAAGTTGTTAGATATGGCTACTGTAGGACTGACATGAGTTGGAGGTCTTTTATAGCTGAGAAGATATATAAGTATACATTTTAGATAGCAATCAGCTTTTTTAGTTGTATTAAATAGGATTTAGCTATCGGTAATCTATAGTTTAAAAAGGGATTTAAACAAACTTTGGGCGTTGCATAATCTGAATATGAATTATGCAGTAGTTTCCTACTTGATGAAGTACATAATATTGATGGTTTTATGGAGTAGGGAGGATGGGAAACAAGCAAAAAATATTTACCCTGTCAATTATACTTCATGACTTCGGAAAATGCTGTAAATATAGCAATCCTAATAATTTTTTGTGAAAAAAGGCTATCAGTTAATCTTAGTAAGTGATGACGTTCAAAAGCTGTTTTCGTATGATTATGAAGAAAATACTTACTTAAAAAATATTTTTTCCTAACAATTATGTGATCTAAAAATACGATCTAATGGTTACATATTTTATGAATTTTAGTTTTATCTAAGCCCTATTGCTGCAGAGGATATTGATTTGATAAATTTTCTTTTTTCCTTTTTTATTTGATAACAAATGTGGCACTTGAAAAAATATAGTTGGCATTTCTCTTTATCCCTATTTATCTTTATAATTCTCGGGTCATTTCTTGCCAGAGGATATACTTTTCCCGTGGGAAATCATTATACCCACGTTCCTCAAATTAAATCAATGTTGAATCCTGAACTCTATGTGAATGATTACTATGTTCAGGAAATGTTGCAGTTTACTCCCAGATATTACTATCAATATTTGGTTTATTTTCTCAGCAAATTTACTGGTAGTATTTCCATTACTTATGTAATTTATTATCTAATTTCATTTATTAGTTTTATCTGGGGTTTATCTGCTATAAGTAAAATTTTTACTCCATCCAAACTCTCAGCAGCAGTTTTAATTTTTCTGAGTTTAACATCCTACACTTTGATAGGATATTTAAAACTTTTTCCTAATACTCCCATACCTGCTACATTTGCCATGAGTTTGACAGTTTGGGGGTTTTATTTTTGTTTACGGCAAAGATGGATAATTGGTTATTTATTTTTTGGTATTGCTTCAATATTACAGTTTTTGATTGGTGTTTTGCCGGGGATTATGATGATTCCTATTATGTTAATTGAAGCAATCAAAAATCAGAAGGTTAAACAAGTAAACTCTTTTGGGGACATCAAAAGTCAACCCCCCTCTTACCCTCCTCAAGGGGGTAATTCAAAAGTTAAAAGTAGTACTAAATTGATGAATTTATGGCTTCGATATGAATTTATTTTTTTGGTAATTATGCCCTTAGTTATTTGGTTGAGTTTGGCTTGTTTAGTTTATCTACCTATGGTATTGACTGGAACAACTAGCACCGATCAATTAACTAATGAAGAATTTGTTTTCATCTATGGTTGGGTAAGGAATCCTCATCATATTATTCCTACTTATTGGAATTGGCAAATTAGGTTAGATTTTATCTGTTTTATTCTGGGTGGTTGTTTGTGTATTCACAAAATTGATATTGCTAAATCAGAATATTTTTTGCAGCAGTCTATAAGAGGGGAAATAATCTCCCAGAGTTCCCCTTTTCCAGATGTAGAAATAGGAAAGATCAAAGAAAAAAAATTCAGGGAAAAAAATTTAAGTTTTACTGATGTGAGATGTCTAGAGAAATGGAAGTTTTATCTCATTATTGCTGAGTCAATTTTGGCTTTGTTTTTGGGTTATATTTTTGTGGAAGTTTACCCCTTAGCTTTATTTGCTAAGTTACAGTTGGCAAGAACTGTTCCTTTTGCTCAGTTGATGATATTTATTGCTGTAGGTGTTTTAGTTAATCAGTTATATCAACAGGGAAATTTAGGGGTGGGTTTACTATTGGTAATATCTTTAATGTTGCCTGTACCTTATCAGGGTATTTGCTTTTTCAGCTTATCAGCGGGATTATTTTTTCTGGAGAGATGGCGCTATAAATTAATAGTTTGGTTGATGCTGTTAGGAGGGTTAATATTTTACTTTTTACATCCACCAATAGATTCAATTTTTAATCGTTTGTTTGTTATATTTGGTTTATTTTTAGTATTAATTTTCCCGTTTATTTTAGATGAGGTTGATGTGGCGATAGCCCAGAAAAAGTTAATGACTTATAGTTTAGCGCTCTCCGCAACTTTAGTATTTGCTTTAGGATTATTTGAGGCATTGCCAGGAAAAATTTTAGAGGTATTTGAACAACAGGTAAAATTTAATAGAGTTCCTCAAGATGAAATTACGAAACTAGCTTTAAGATTTAGGGAGATTAGTGATAAAGATGATGTGATTTTAATCCCCCCATTTGTGTCAAATTTTCAATTTTTTTCAGAGAGGGCAGTTATTGTTGACTTTAAACATTTTCCGCAAACAGATAGGGGAATTAAAGAGTGGAAAAATCGGATGGAAGACGTTTTTGGCGTTCCTTTGAATGATAAATTAGCGGTGGGAGCAATGGAAATATTGTTTCCCCAACAGACGGAAAAAGAATTAGTTAATGTGGCGAAAAAATATGGAGCTGAATATATTTTAACTAGAGTTGACTGGCATGGAGATATTGAAGGAAAAGTTCTGTATAAACAAGGAGAATGGGCGATTTTTCAAATAAATTCTGATTAGTAGACGTTTGATTTATCAGCCAGAATTATAATTATTGGTACAGTATATGTAGTATCACAGCCAAGATGCTTGTGATAGTTTTACCACAAGTTTGATGAAATCCTCTGAAATTTTGACTCTTGATTCCTAACTCCCACTAAAATATTACAACTTAAAAGGATTGCTATATTATGTCAAATCTCACAGTTCAAGACTTGGAAATGTTGCAAGGTACTTTGAATCAAGCAGGTTTAGATTATCAACTAGAATTAGACGAAGGAAAGATATTAGTTATGGGTCCATCAGATATTGTTTCTAGTGAAGTTGGCGTTCAGTTAATTAGACTATTGGGTAATTGGGTTTATCCACGTCGTCTTGGACGTTTATTTGATTCTAGTGGTGCTTTTATTCTTCCAGATACTAATCTTAAAGTTCCTGATGTTTCTTTTGTTCGTGCCCAACGTCTCAAAAAAAGTGTTCGTTATTTTGGGGAGTTAGTGCCAGACTTAGTAGTAGAAATTAAATCTCAAAGCGACAGAATTAAACCTTTAAAAGAGAAAATAAAGAAGTATTTAGAATTAGGAGCGCAAGTAGGAATTTTGATAGACCCAGATGAGGAAATAGTTGTAGTTTATCGTTCCAATGGTGAAGAAATTGAGTTGAGAAATGGGGATAAGTTGACTATTCCTGAACTATTTGGTGAGTGGGAATTACCTATTGTTGAACTTTGGCCGCCTGTGTTTAATGAATTTGATGAAGATGAATAAATTTGTGACAAATTTTGCATCGCACTATATATACTGTATTCCTAATTCTTTTTTTTTAGGAACACTCTAAATGAAATATTAGTTAATAATCAAATTTTAAATTATACCCAATTGCTATCTGAGGTATTTTCACCAAAATTAACTGAATCTTTTCGGGTGCATCTCAATTTTGAAGAAAGCCAAAAATTTATCGCTTTTAGGGAACAGGGAACAGGGAATAGGGAACAGGAAAGAGAGAATAGGGAATAGGAAAAAAGTATTTTGGCAAATATTAGATGCACCCATCTTTTCTTTGACTTTTTTTTGTTTTATAGCATTTCTCTGTAACAATGCGCTTAATAATTCTTACCCAGACCTGAAATGTACTGATAGTTGTTATCTTTATATTAAGCGCAACTTCATGGATAAATGGTATTAGCAGGATATTCAGGAGAATTTATTTTGTTATTTTTACTATTTAATTTATGATTTGATAACTATTGATTCTGATTTAGCTAAAAGGATTTTTCGGATGCTTGATTAAAGATAATCAATTTTATAATTTACTTATAAAAGGGGAATAAAAGTAGCTAAAATAATATCTATGGCTGCTAATAAAGCTGCAATAGATAACATGATAATTGCTTTTTTAGTAAATTCGGCTTTTTCATATCGTGAATTTTCAAGTTCTTGCAAAGCTTCAATCCAAGTTTTGGTAATAACTAATCTACACCTTTCATCTGAGTCTCCGTAATATTCATCCATCAAAATTTGTGGAGGTGTCATTCCTCCCGAAGCTTTAGGCAAAAATCCTTGAACACAGATCAAAATAGTAATAGCTAGAAAAATACAGACAAATATTTTGAGAATTAAACAGGAGTAGCAAAGATTTGAATCTGTTGTGGTAGATAAAAAAGGTTGATTAGGGAGATTTATTGAAAAAACTATAGAAGTTGCACTAAAGCCTAAAACTGTACTCAATTTAGTATTCAAGGAATTAATATCATCAAGAGTAAGCTTGATTCGGTATTCCGT
The DNA here is from genome assembly GCF_050015975.1 of Dapis purpurea BLCC-M126. Taxonomy (NCBI): domain Bacteria; kingdom Bacillati; phylum Cyanobacteriota; class Cyanophyceae; order Oscillatoriales; family Microcoleaceae; genus Dapis; species Dapis purpurea. Next base: position 11,970 of record NZ_JBNHER010000183.1, read on the forward strand.
ATAGTTATATATTAGGATTATGTTATTGTATTTTGTACTGTTTTTATTTGTAGGATATTTTTCCATGTCTGATAATCAATCACAACAATCTTCATCTGAATTAGAGAGTGGTCAAGGTAATAATAATACTGTACCTAAAAATCTATTAGAGAGCGATAAAGGTAATGATAAAAGCGCACCTGAAGATCCACCAGCAACTCCTATTCACCAGAGAACAGATTGCAGCCTTAACAGTGGTAATCAATTACAACAGTCTTCATCTGAATTAGAAAGCCTAAAGTTGGAGCAACTCAACAGAAGCAAGTTGCAGAAATGAAATATAGAGCAAAGCAGTTGAACAATTAGAAAGTGACAATGACAAACTTGTTTAACTAGGAGGAATTTACGCTTTAGAGCAAATAGCAACTGATTCTCAACAAGATCGTTGAACAACTCTGAAACGCTGATTTCTTTTTTACCTATTTACCCGCAAGCAAAAATTGGTTATGCTTATATTTTCTTATTTGCCACAAACTTCCACAAAATTGCCAATCTGTCAATCTGGTAAAAAATCACGAGGGAAAAATTAGTCATTCATCCTAAAATAATTTAGAGTATTTGCCTCTAAAAATAACGAAATAATCACTTTTTGCAGCTTCAAAATTACTTTTAGCAATAACTAACCTATTGATTATACCTGAGTATATATCATTACAAAAACTAGAGCAAGAGCTAAAAATATTGAAATCTCGTTGACTACTTCAGACAAATTTTCTGCTTTTTTGTCATTAAGTCCTGACAAACTTAAAAATTTTTAAACTAAAAGACTAAAACTGAAACAATAACTTATTTGTCTGAGGCAGAAAAGCAGTAGGTAGAAAATTTGTTAGGTGGTAATTAATATTTTTCTTGTTTTGCTCCGAAAGTATTACTTAAAACTGAGGCTCAATTTCTTTGATTTAAAGGTAGTCTTGTCAGCTTTTATTACTCTAAAACTATGTTTATATTTAACTAATCATCTTTTAGCTTATACATGGTAAAACAACTATCTTCTTCATCTTTGATAAGTAGTTGAACATCCTTTTTTGCTCGCCAATTCTATGCTTTGACAACTTCTATAAAATTATCTATATCTAAAAAGTTGAAAGCTGCACCATAAACCCGAGCTTGCATACTTTTTCCTCCACCAATTGCATAATCTGACAAATTATTCAGGGTTCCTTTATCATTCTTTTCCAGCCAAGAATTAATATTAATTACTGCGGGTGAAGTTTCAATCATTTTAAAATTTTCATCGAATACTTCCTCAATAGATAAAATTAGAATTAGGTTAGTTACTCAACTCATAGAAAATACCTCTGTGTTATTTTATTCATAGATTATATCCAGAAAAATTTATTTCTTTTGAAAATCTCTTAGATAGTCTACCTCTAAACATTTTCCTCACTCTCTTCTACTACTTCACAAATCTGTTTATCTACATAATCATTATCTACATTTTTAGTAATTAATTCTGCCAAAATTCCTAAAGATATTAATTGTACAGACAGAATAATACATAAAATTCCAAATAAAAATAAAGGGCGAGTACCTATAGGTCGAATCTCCATAAACCAAAGCACAATTAAATAACCTAAAGATGTCATTCCTATAGCACCAAATAATAATCCTAAACTCCCAAACAAATGACCTGGTTTATGTAAATAATGAGTAGTTGCTAAAACAGTTAATAAATCAATAAAACCACGAGTATAACGCTCCAATCCATATTTAGATTTTCCCTCTTTTCGCCGATGATGTCTGACAGTTACTTCAGTAATTTTAAATCCTAAACTATCAGCTAAGACGGGAATATATCGATGTAGTTCTCCATAGACTTTAATACAGTCTAATACTTCTTTTTTATAGGCTTTTAAGCCACAGTTGAAATCATGTAATTTTACTCCAGTTAAAATTGATGTAACTCCATTAAATAATTTGGATGGTAATGTTTTAGAAAGAGGGTCGTTACGATGTTTGCGCCATCCAGAAACTAAATCATATCCCGACTCTAATTTTTCTAAAAATTTAGGTATTTCCGCCGGATCATCTTGTAAATCTGCGTCTAAAGTAAAGATAATATTTCCTCTAGCTTTTTTAAATCCAGCAGATAAAGCAGAAGATTTACCAAAGTTTTTTCTTAATCTAATCCCTTTAATTTTTTGGGGATATTTTTTGATTAATTCATTAATCTCTATCCAAGAGCGATCGCTACTACCATCATTGACAAAAATTATTTCATAGCTATCAATTTCTGCTAAATTCATTACATCCAAAATTTTCTCAAACAAGGGTTTGATTGTAGCTTCTTCGTTATAAACTGGAATCACAAAACTGAGGTATGTATTTTTCAATGTTCAATTCTAATTATTAAAAAGGGAATAGGAAATAGTGAATAGTGAAGAATAGAAAGTAGTATTAAATAGTAACAAACAACATTTAGTAAATGAGCATATTGCTTCCACTGTTTCATCCACCAATATAATCACAATAAACTACTATAATGTACCACCACTATTAAAATTATATTGATTGGTTAAAATTATCCAATCTTGACAAGTCTTAAATGTAACATAAACTAGCCTAAGATTTATCGCCAATATATTTCCTAACCAACTTTTTCTTTGCTATAAAAGGAAATAAATCTTAATTATAAATATTTTCCCTTGACACTTAGCTTTTATTGATAATACTTTTTATAAAAGATTAGTCTGACAAAAATCTATTCAATAGGATAAAAGATATGAACGAAAAAGTTGTGGAGCTAATAGAACAAATCAAATCCTGTGATAATACAGTTCGTCGCAATGCAATAGCGGACATAGGATTTATTTTAGAGACGTATTCCCTTAAATTATCTAAAGATGAAAGATTTGAGCTATTTAAAGGGATGCTATCTCCAGATTTGAGAGAAATTTTTTTAGATGAAACTGAATTATCTGAGATTGTAGTCGCTCTTCAAGAAGAAATCGAATCAAGGAATAAGGAGACAGGAAGTTTAGCCTACCTAATAGGGAATACTTCTGCTAAGATTGGTTTATTACCTCTAGCTACAGCTATCAAAAATGGTATTGAAGATTTTAATTTAGGTGACTTAAATCAAGTGTTAGCTGAATTGCAAAATTTGTCATTTTATGATGACAGTTTAAGTAATGCCGAAAAAAAAGATATAATTCTGAAGAATAAATTAATGAGTAAAATATCAGCTAGAATTCTTTCAGAAACACCGATATCTCATAATTACTTACCGGATACATATATACGTTTGATATCTCGTCTTGTACTATTTTTCTTTGATGATAGTAATAGAGATGAAGAAATAGACAGATTATGATAGGTATTAATCAAAACTACGTTGATTTGTTAAAGCTATCCAATGTTTACCTTTTTTAAATTTCACATAAGCAGTTAAAATCTCTGGCTGTGAATATTCCATATTTTCGGAATTTTCCACTTTTGAATAAATTACTTTTCACTGAGGTATATCCGACTTTTCACAATGATGGTGTTTAGCCAAAGTTATCCAATTTTGAAAATTTTTCTATTTAGATAAGCTGTGAAAGTCTTCTCGTTTAAATCTTGAATATTTTCAGAATTTTCGACTTTTGAATAAATTACTTTTCACTGAGATATATCCGATTTTCCCCAATTATGTTGATTGTTTAAAGCTATCCAATGTTTACCTTTTTTAAATTTCACATAAGCGGTTAAAATCTCTGGCTGCGAATCTTCGATATTTTCAGAATTTTCGACTTTTGAATTTTTACTTTTCACTTCAATATATCCTTTCCAACCTGAAAATTCATATTCTGCTCCTAATAATTCTGCTACATCACCACGAGGAAAACCTGACATTCCAAAACCTTTTACTACATTTTCTTGATTCAAAATAACAATACATTTAATTTCATAATTATCTTTACTTTTGACTTTTGACTTTTGACTTTTGAATTCATTTTTGACTTTTGACTTTTGACTTTTGAATTCACTAACCCATCCATTTACTCTAGCTGTAGTCGGAGAAAATTTAGTCACATTATCAAAATATCCCTGTAAATTTTCTGGGAGTTTTGCAGTTAATAAATTAGAATTAATTTTCTCATCCAAGTTGGCACAAAAATTATCCTGTTTTATATCTCGATTAAAAGGTACTAAACCATCAGCTTTTAAAGCATCAACTAATCCTAAAAAAGCAGCAGGGCGGTTGCCTACTTTTTCTTTAATTAAAGTCGGATCGGAAATGCCGAGTTGTAAAGAGAATGCTACTAAAGGTTGAAAAGTTGCCCGATGAGCAATTTCTCTAAAAGTTTCCGTTCCTACTCGATACATTGATATAGTTAAAACTGTCAAAACTGCCACTAATGGCATGACAAAATACCATTGTTTTCTCAGAGTAATTTGCTGTTTGTTTAACCATAAAAAAATCAGGATAATTAAACTTAACCAGAATAGGGAAGGTAGAGTCGCATAACGAGAAGCGATCGCTTGTTCTGCTCCAAACCCAGAACGACTAACAGCAGCCATTAAAGCAGTGCCAAAAGTATAAATTATTATTGATAACCAGGGTAAAAAATCTTGAGGATAAGATGAAAATAACCAATAAATTAAGAATATTCCTGCCAAAATTAATCCTATCCAACCTATTGCCGAAGCGACGGGAATATTATGAGTAAAAATTGCTCCTAGATAAACAGGAATATAGGCAAATATATCAATAAAGTTCAGTTTAGATAACGAGGGATGGTGAGAGGGCGTTGTGTAGGTAAGGAAATAAATGCTTATTACTAAAACAGAGAAAAATAGATAAGAGATAGTAAATTTTTTTGGCAATTTATATAGAATAGCAACTGCACATAATATCGGCCAAATTCCTAGAGCGGTACTATAACTAATACATCCTAAAATTCCCAAAGCTATACTGGCAATAGCAAATCTATTTTTTTGAGATTCTAGTAATTTTTTTACACAAAAAATTGAGGCAATGACAAACAAATTAGCAATTACCCAATGTACTCCACTATATCCGCGCATCCAGTTATGAGCAGCAGCGGGAGTAAAGTTAAAAACTGAGATGAATAAAATTAATAATAAAAGTATCGAACGATATTTTTTGAGAGTATTGGGTACTAATAAAATTAACAAAATTCCCTGAACACAAGCTAGAACAAATGTAACCAGACACAACCCAATATTAGAACCTTTGGTAATCAGAATATTCAGGGCGTAAATTATGGCAGGAATTAAGACAAAATGTTCATTTGCTCGAAACATCCAGTCAAAAATATTAGTGGAAAAGCCATCTATCGAATAGATATTTTTAATCATCCACCAATAATCGAAATTTAGTAACTCTCCTGCTTTCGATATCATAAAAAGTACATAGAAAGCAGGTAGTAAAATTGTTATGGTAGTGATAATTATAAAAGTAATTTCTGACTTTTTTTTGATTAACATAAACGGGAGTGCAAGACACGGATTTTGGCACGAATGTAAGGATTAATTTGAAAGAAGAAAGCCAAAAATTTATCACTTTTAGCAAATAAGGAAGAGGGAACAGCGAATAGAAAAAAGTATTTTTGCAAAGATGAGATGCAGCCTCCCTCTTCCTTCTTTCCTCCTCACTTTTCCCTATTCCCTACTCCCTAAACTAATAAATTTAGATATTGCTTCTATTAAAGCTGTTGGTTGTTGTTGGAAAAACATATGACCGCCCGGAAATTCATGTAAGGCAAAGTTACTAATAGTATGCTGTTCCCATTCGGATAAATATTGCAAGCTAACTTCCAAATCATTTGTACCTCTAAAAGCAACGATAGGAGATTCTAAAGGTGCTTCAGCAAAATACGTATATTTTTCATTGAGGGTAAAGTCAGCTCGCAATACAGGTAAAAACAATTCCATTAGCTCTTGGTTTTGCAAGACTGCCTCAGGGGTACCACCATATTCACGCAATGTGGAAATTAAAATCGGGTTAGATGCTTGATGACGTAGATTATCAATAGGAATCTGAGGAGCACGACGACCAGAGACGAACATATATTTAGGAATAGGAAGTTTTTCCCTGCGTAGTTTACGAACTACTTCAAAACTTATTAACGCACCAAGACTATGCCCAAAAAATACAAAGGGATATTCTTCAATTAAGGGAGACAAAGCTTGAGTCAGGTTAGGCAATAGGTGATCCCATTCACTAATCAGAGGTTCTTTAATCCGAGTTTCTCTACCTGGTAGTTGTATGGCGCAGACCTCTATATTTGAAGGCAAGTATTTTCCCCAAAGGCGAAATAAGGAAGCACCAGCAGCAGCAGGGTGAAAACAGAATAAACGTAGGGTTGGTTGAGAAATTGGTGAAAATATTTTTATCCAAGGAGAAGGAGTAATAGTGGAATTCATTGGCAAATTTATTATCTCGAAATTGGTATAAAAAAAATTAGCTTTTGATGAGTAATTTTTTCAATACTTATAGCAGTTTTGATTGATATAGAATACAGAGGTTTTTGGCTTAAAGGTAGAAGGAAGAACTTTTTTAGTCTACCTTTGTGAAAACCACTATAAGCCACTAATGGATTTCAAATAGAAAAACTATAACGTTATAGTTTTTGCTTACTATACATAGTTTCTGTAAGTGAGTCTTGTGTTTATAATTCTGTTGGAAAAATTTTGCTCCAGGGAGGGCAACTGGTAATTTGATTGATCAACAAATTTTTCAGATTCTGAAAAACAAAAAAAGCTGATTGTTAATTACTCAAAGTAGCTAACTGTTTTAACATTTGCCTCAAACTATCTCGCCAGTATGGAGAATGGTTTCCCAAGACTTTTGAAATTTTCCCACTATTCAAAACTGAAAAAGCAGGTCGTTTTGCTGGAGTTGGATATTCTGCAGTAGTAATGGGAACTACTCGTTTTACCTCCAAAGGAAAACCCAATTGTTTTGCTTCCTCAAAAATAGTCATAGCAAAATCGTACCAACTAATAGCTCCACTATTTGTATAGTGATAAGTTCCATAGGTTTCCGAATTAAGATGAGGAATAATTTGAGCGATCGCCTCCGCCAAATCCCCCGTCCAAGTTGGGCAACCGACCTGATCGTAGACAACTCTCAATTCTTCTCTATCTTTACCTACCCGCAACATGGTTTTGACAAAGTTACCTTTTCCATAAGCTCCATATACCCAAGCTGTTCTGATAATAATATGATTAGCTTCTGTTTCTCGAATTGCCTCTTCTCCAGCTAACTTAGATTTACCATAAGTTCCAAGGGGGTTTGTTGGGTCAGTTTCTATGTAGGGTGTGCTTTGACTACCATCAAAAACATAGTCTGTGGAAATGTGGATTAAGGTTGCTCCTAATTTTTTTGCCTCTTTTGCCATAATTCCAGGGGCAATACTATTTACAGCATGAGCTAATTCTGGTTCGTTTTCAGATTTGTCAACTGCTGTATAAGCTGCGGCATTGATAATTAGTTCTGGCTTAACTTGGTCTATAAGTTGGGAGATGGCATTGGGGTCTGCCAGGTCTAAGTTTTCTCGCCCCACTGCTGTTACTTCTCCTATTTTTGTAATGAGGGGTTTTAGTTGACTTCCTAGTTGTCCGTTAATACCTGTTAATAAGATTTTCATTTGTAATTTTTCGATTTTATTTTTTATCTGATTCGGAGGAAATGATTTCTACTTTGGGCTTTCGACTCCCTATTCTTTTCTTCAATTAGCATAACTCCAACCTTTTATCCCAGCCATGAAGATATTAACTGATAAGATGATTGATTAGTTCTTTGAAAGCTTTTTTCTTGCTTCTCTAAAAGTTGTAATTATTCTAGATTTCAAAGAGTGATTTTTTTCTATTCCTTGAATTGCTGAGTAGTAATTTATCATCAAGATAGTATGACTTTTGACTCCTCTTATTAAAATAAATCAGCATCTTTTAAAGTTGTACCAGCTTCATCTTTTTTAGATAACTTTACCTCAATTCCATCTAAAGGCCAACCAACTCCAATCTCTGGATCGTTCCACAGAATTGAACGCTCATATTCGGGTGCATAATAATCAGTAGTCTTATACAAAACATCAGCAGTTTCAGACACTACTAAAAAACCATGAGCAAAACCAGGAGGAACCCACAGTTGTCGTTTATTTTCTGCACTTAAAAGATAACCTACCCACTTACCAAAATTAGGAGAATTTTTCCGGATATCTACAGCAACATCGAATATTTCTCCTACAACTGCTCGTAATAATTTGCCTTGAGCTTGTTGAATTTGATAATGTAAACCCCGCAATACACCTTTGCTAGAACGAGAGTGATTATCTTGCACAAATTCCAGATTTACTCCTGTTTTCTCTGAAAAATTGCGTTGATTAAAACTCTCCATAAAAAAGCCACGTTCGTCTCCGAAAACTTTTGGCTCTATTAACAATACTTCAGGAATTTCTGTTTCAATTACATTCATTTTTTTGACCTCAGTTGATTGATAAGGGAATAGGGAATAGGGAATAGGGAATAGAAAATATAGTAGTACGCATTTAGGGTACGGAAATTTAACTTTTTATTTGCCCCTAGGGCTATAGAAAAAAGCTGATAAAATGATATCTGTTAACTGACACGTTCGTCTCTAAAAACTTTTTATCAATTATTGATTACCTCTGGTTAAAACCGAGAGGATTGAATCAAGTACAGAAATCTTATTTCTTTTTTCTCATTAAAAGGAAACCCTTTAAAGCTCTGGGGATTAATTATCAATTATCAATTATCCATTATCCATTATCCATTACCTCTTTCTCCCCCAAGCTTCTAATTCTCCTATCCATAGATTAAAGACTAATTTATTTAGATTAAAAAATTGAGAAATTGAAAGTAAGAAAGAGAACAAAATCTGCTGATAATATTTCAATCTATTCAAAATATATCCCAAACTCATTAAATTACTGGTTGGCTTTGATTCTACATCAGAAAATCCACTTTTTTCCAAAGCAAATTTTATCGTATCAAGGGAGAAATAAGTCAAGTGTTCTGCTGGTTTATAATGATACCATAAAGACCCTAGTAATATATGCCAAAATCCTCCCACATTTGGAGTAGTAATAAAAATCCATCCTCCAGGTTTCAAAAGTTGATAAGCTGCTGTTAGTTGAGCAATAGGATCTGTCGTATGTTCAATCATATCTTGCAACATAATCAAATCAAAAGAATTAGGTTCAAAACCATGATTAAACAAATCTCCTTGATATACAGATAAACCACGGCTTTGAGCAAATTTTACTGCATAGAGTGAGATTTCTAAACCTTGAGGATTATCCCATCCTAAATCTTTTGCTTGTTCCAAACAATCACCTAAAGCACAACCCACATCTAATAATAAGCCATGACTAGAAAGTTTTTTTTCAGCCTTTAATAAACGTTTGCGAAAAGTCTGGCTATTGATTTTCATACCTTGAAAATAATTAGAATATCCTCCTTTAGGAAAATCGTTATTATAATAATCTTCTTGGTAGATTTCGGTAGGATTTGCTGGTGGATGATTATCCCATACCATACCACATTTATCGCATTTTGCTAATAGATACTCATCGCCTGCTTTGTAGTAGTTAAATTTATTTGTATGACATAAGGGGCAATGATTTTTTTGCATAATATTTGATTAAAATTACTTCTGTTTATGATTTTGTAAAAATATTAAAGGTAGTATTTATCATTATCTAAATAATGTTTTATCTCCGAAGAAAAATAAATTTGCTTGGCAAAAAATATATGTTATTTTATTTGATAAAAACACAATTATAGCGGTTGATTGCTTATATGAATAATCAAAAAACAACATTCTTCAAGAGGAAATGTAAATTCCTAGGGAGAACAAATAACTAATGAAGAGATTCTACTTGAGAATTCTCTTGGGATTCAAATCTCTGGCTTACAGCTCAAGTTCTTTGAAGAAGGATAAGTATTTTATTTCCTTAAAAGGAATTTCAGCTATTAGCCATAAAATTAATTTCATGGTAATTTGAGCAGTTATTGTTATTTGTTTAAATATATATATTTTTGAATAATTGTCAAGTATTTTCTACTCTAACCTTAACTTCATTGTTTAACTTGACAAATTCTTGTTTGTTGGAGTGATAAACCCAAGCTTGAATGATAGTTTCTCCCACAGGTAAAGATTTAGCTGAAAATTTTACTTTCCATCTTGCTCTACTATAAAGTTTTGACTTCATAATTTTAGCAATATCATTACTTTCTAAGTTAACAATAGCATTGGCAAAAAAATCTTGATTTTCACCATAAGAAAGCAATACTAAGTTAGGTTGTTCTTTTCCATCTGGTTTAATTGCCCAACCTCCTAAATTTAAAGTATCATTACCTTTAATAATTAGAGGTTTTGCAGTTGTTTGAGGATTATCTAAATAACCATTATTTTGTTTTGGTTGTTTGATAAATTTTAAATTTTGAGGAAATTCTCGCCATCCTAATTTTTCCATAATTTCTGCACCTTGTCTAACTAACCAAGTTTTACCATTCATTAATACTAAACAACTATCTGAAGATTCTTTGATAAATTCTGAATCTGCTAAATAGTTAATTATTTCTAGACATTCTTTCCGACCTTGCATATAGGGAAAACTTAATTTTACATTCCTCACAACATACAGCGAGTTAATCATCAGAATTCCTGTGATTGCGACAGCAAAAATTTTATATATTGATAAATATTTTTGTTGCTCCTGTACAAACAAAGCTAGAAGATAAATTAGAGAGATAATTAATAATATTGATGTGGTTGTATATCGGGAAGAAATCATTGCATTTTCAACTCCATATTCTGCTCTACCTACAGAAATAGATAGAGCAGAAATTAGAGAAAATGTACCTATTGTTAACCAAGGAATGGCAGAAGGAAAAAAAGTGAGTTTATAGAAAGGTTTCTTGAGAAAGTAATATGTAAAAAATAGGAAACCAGACAATAATATTAATCCTGTTAATATTGCAGGTATGGGAAGTCTAACTAAAGGTAAACCTAGAACAGCTAAAAAGTAATTTATGATCAAAAATGGTTGTTCTGTAAATAAAAATGGTTTCGGTTCTCGAATCGGATTAAAATTAATTGCGTAGATAATACATGAAACTATAAATAACGAAATCCAGATAGTTAATCTACTAATTTTTTGTTTGGCTTTCCCTTCTATAGATAATATTGATGGAATTAAAACCAGCCAAGAGAGTAATCCTTGGATTAATGTAAAACTTCCGATTAAAGAAAATATTGCTGCTATAAATATTCTTGTTTTTGCTGACAAATTTTCTAAGGCATGAATAAAATATACTGCCATTATTAGACATAGGTTTGTCAGAAACCAAAATAGGGTAAATCCCCATAACCAGTTCTGATGTTGTACTAGGGAAAATAATAATAGACAACTTAAAATATTTGCTATATGTAGGATATTTTTATTTTGATGCTGAAATTTAATTGCGGCTATTTTACAAATAGCAAAAAATGTGATTATAACAAAAATTACGCTGCAAATTATTTCAGCTTGAGTATTCCATTTAGTGGCAAAAGCTAAGGCAGTAATGATTAATTTTGGTATTAATATTCTGTGATGTCCGTGTACTGTAAAAAAGTCAAAAAATGTGGCGTTTCCTTGAGCAACTCTCTCAAAGATAGGAGTTAATCTCCATTGATCCCAGTAGGGAACATTGACACTAAAATTAGCGAGAAACCAAAGGAGTAATAAGACTGGGAAAACATAGAGGGTTAGTAATAATATTTTGGTTTGGGAAAATATTTTTTGCATTATTTAGAAAATTTGCAGGTAGCTTTTGGAAATATTACCTTAAAGCGAAGTTTAAAGTCCCGTCTCTTTAGAGCTGTGTGGCGATATAGCTGAATCAAATTTTTATTTCTGATTTTCTAAAAGTTTAACTCTGGATTTTATAGCTCAAAACTCCTATTGCCATATCCGCAACAGAAGAAAAGTGAGTCAAAATTCTTATTGCCTATATCGCAATATAAATGAATGAGATTTCTATTTTTGATTTGCTAAAAATTTCTCTGTCAGTTTTGTAGGTAAAAGCTCCTATTGCGATATTCGCAACAGAAGAGAAGTGAGACAAAATTCCTATTGCCTGATCCGCAACAAAAGGAAACTGAGTCAAAATTCCTATTGCGTATATCGCAATAGAGATGAATAAAATTTTTATTTCTGATTTGCTAAAAGCTTGCCTCCAAATTTTGTAAGCAAAAATTCCTATTGCGATATTCGCAACAAAAGAGAAGTGAGTCGAAATTCCTATTGCATATGCAGCAATAAAGATAAATGAGATTTCTATTTCTGATTTTGGAAAAGCTTGCCTGTGAATTTTGTAAGTAAAAGCTCCTATTGCGATATCCGCAACAAAAGGAAACTGAGTCAAAATTCCTATTGCGTATGCAGCAATAGAGATGAATGAGATTTCTATTTCTGATTTTGGAAAAGCTTGCCTGTGAATTTTGTAAGTAA